>JAHFKB010000019.1 GCA_023245565.1 archaeon | reverse complement strand
TTGAAGAAGATATGGAATCTATTGAAGAAGGTAAAATAAAAGGTGATCAAGTTATTGAAAATGCTAAAGTATTTTTGACTAAAGCTTTAGGTGATTTTAAGAAAAAAGAAAAAGAAATTGGAAAAGAATTAGGACAAGCTGCTGTTGAAACTAGAGATAAAGAAGCATTTATTGGAAAATGTCCTAGTTGTAAAGAAGGAAATCTACAAATGAGAAGGGGTAAATTTGGAATTTTTGCTGCTTGTGATAGATATGAACAAGGATGTAAGACAACCTTTGCTTTACCTAAAAATGGAAAAGTAAAAAGTGCTGAGAAAGATTGTAGTATTTGTAATTATCCAATGGTTTTAGTTTTTAGAGCTAAGAGAAAACCGCAGGAATTATGTATAAATCCTAGTTGTGAAAGTAAAAAAGCTGAAGAAGAGAGATTAAATAAATTACTTGAAGGTAAAAAATGTCCTAATTGTGGATCAGCTTTAGTTCTTAAAAATGGTTTTTATGGTCCTTTTCTTGCATGTCCTGGATATCCTAAATGTAAATATATAGAGAAGATGCCTAAGAAAGAATCTTAAATATATCCTCTTTCTTTGTATTCATTTAGAATAATTTTACTTTCTTTAGTATATTTATATATTGTTTGTATTATTGAGGCAGTTACTTCTACAGCTTTTTCTGTATCTAAATCTCTTGTCATTATACAATATAGTATTCTTGAATCTTGATAATATATTATACCACAATCATGGAAGAGTTTTTTATTCCCAATATAATAACCGCCGTATTTATCCACTAACTTTACATCTTCTGGCAACTTAGAGAAATTTTTCATATTTAATTCATTTTTCGATAATAAACCAAGAATGTATTCTGAATTTTTAGCTTCTAATAAACTAGAAAAATATAAACTTGAGAACATATTTGACATTTCTTTTGCCCCTAATAAATTTTGAGCATTATTAACAGAGTAAGACCCTAATAAATCAATATTATAATAATTCATTAATTTACTTAATTCTTCTTTATTGACTAATTCAAATAAAACTTTAAATGCTTCATTATCTGATTCAGATAACATTTTTTGCAATAAAAAGGATATTGAAACTTCACTTTTATTATATCCCGTATTAAATTTTTCTATATTTATTTTTTGATCTAATTTTATATTTCCTTTTTCCACTTCTTGCATAATTAGAACTGCAATTGGGATTTTGTTTAAACTTGCTGGGAAGGCGTTTTCCTTTCCATTTATTGAAAAACTTACTCCATTTCTTAGATTTTCTACATAAATAGATATATTATAATTTTTGTTTTGAATAAATTTGCTAAATGAATTTTCTAATGGTTGAAAATTTGTTATTAAGTAACTTTTTGGTTCTAAAGCCCCAGTATAAATTTTACTCGATAGTAATCCATCCTTGTGATCTTCTAAATAATCATTTGTTATAAATATTGACAAGTAAATTACTAATACTGCTTCTAATAATATTATTTTTATTAAATTATTTTTTTCCATCATTTTATTTTTATTCCTTCATTAATGATTTCAAATTTACATTCTTTTTTATTTGTTTCGTTAATTATTTTTCTTGGATTTTTCTCTAATTTTATAATTGTTTTTGAGAATTTAATTAAAATATCTTTTCCTACAGCTTGTACATCATTATTCATATTTGAATATACCTGAGATGTTATTAATATTGGGATCTTTTTTGAGATTTTATTTAAAATACTTAATTGTTTACCTAACATTCCCTTAGCTAATTCTGGCTCTCTGCTATATAATCTTCTATAATGGTGAGTTATTGAATCTATGACAATTAATGAAATATTTTTTACTTCTTCTAAGTTTTTCACTTGTTGATGTTGTATATTAAAATTCTTTACTTTTAGAATTAATATGTTTTTTATACATTCTTTATTTTTATTATTTAATAATTGTTCAAATCTTTCTAATGAGAAATTTTCTTCTGTATCTAGAAATAATACTTTTTTATTATTTAATGCTTGTTCTATTGCTGCAAGTAAACATAAAGTTGATTTACCTGAACCTGCTTCTCCGTAAATGCTTGTTATTTCTGAATAATTTTCTAAGAATTTATTTAGATCTTCTGAACCTGTATTTATCATAGTAAATTGGTTTAATTATATGTTTTTAATATTTTGTTTTTTCTTATTCTGGTCTTGTCCAGTGGTTAGGAATTGAAGCAAGATATTCTCCTCCACCATTTGTAATATTTGGTTTTACTTTAAGCCCTATATTATGGTGGTTTTTTCATTCACTTGTATTTTATTTAGGATTAGAAATAGCAGATCTTAAGATTTTTAAGAAACTATAATTTTTCCTTTCATACCCAGATGTAAATCACAATGATAATAATATATTCCAGGAGTATTAAATGTATGTGAGTAACTTTGATCTTGAGATAATCTTTCAGAGTTTAATTCTGATCCAGAATCTGAAGTTATTGTATGTTGTGCTATGTCTTTATTTGTCCAAGTTACTTTATCATTAACTTTAATATTTATTACTTGTTCTGAAAAAGCAAAATTGTTTATTATTATTTTGTTAGAATCTAGATTTATAACCTTGGAACTTTCTTGCTTATTCTGAGTAAAAATATAACTAGATATTCCAATTAGAATTAAAACAATAACAACTAGAACCAATAAACTCTTTTTCATATATTTTTATAGAAATATAAGTATTTATACTTTTTTATCTAATTCTACATAAGTTTTAACCATTTCTATAATAAGTAAGTGTGGTAAATATATTTTACTTCTATTTATAGATTGAATATCTAAAAGTCTTCCAGTTAAGTTATTTTTTGGATGTTTAAAATCCTTTCTTATTTCAACTTTTCCATTTTTACCATTAAATCTTAAACCCCCAATAATATTACGATCTTCTCTTTTTTGATTTAATGGTTCTGTTAATATAAATTGATATGAATTTGTTTCTAATTGGACATTAATATCTTCTTTATATCTACACTCATTTAAATATTCCACACCCATTACTTTATAATTAAAAATCCACTCAAGACAAAAACCTTGATTTATTATGCTCTGAAATTCTCTTCTTAAATTAGCTTCTCCTCCTAATTCAGCATTTTCTGGTGATCCCCAAGCAGTTATTTTCTCTAATAAAAATAAATCTTTTTTAGTTAAATTATATAATAAACCTGCTTCTTCATAAGAATCAATATCTCTTACAATAAATGGGTTTATCATATAGTATTTATTTTTAAATAATTATTAAACTTATTGAGACTATTAAATAATTGTTCTATTATAACTTTTAATGCAATATCTTTATTCCTTCGTTAGTTATTTCAAAATTAGAATTTTTTTTGTTTGTTTCATTAATTATTTTTCTTGGATTTTTCTCTAATTTTATAATTGTTTTTGAGAATTTAATTAAAATATCTTTTCCTACAGCTTGTACATCATTATTCATATTTGAATATACCTGAGATGTTATTAATATTGGGATCTTTTTTGAGATTTTATTTAAAATACTTAATTGTTTACCTAACATTCCCTTAGCTAATTCTGGCTCTCTGCTATATAATCTTCTATAATGGTGAGTTATTGAATCTATGACAATTAATGAAATATTTTTTACTTCTTCTAAGTTTTTCACTTGTTGATGTTGTATATTAAAATTCTTTACTTTTAGAATTAATATGTTTTTTATACATTCTTTATTTTTATTATTTAATAATTGTTCAAATCTTTCTAATGAGAAATTTTCTTCTGTATCTAGAAATAATACTTTTTTATTATTTAATGCTTGTTCTATTGCTGCAAGTAAACATAAAGTTGATTTCCAGCATCTTTTACTATTTCATCTAATATTAATTCATCTAAATTACTTCTTTCTTTTCCATTATAGTTTTGTGTTAAGAAATTTTTAACTATTGTTCCTTGTTTTCTTACATGCTCATCATCTAACATTTTTCTAACTCTTGTAATTTTATTAATTGTTTTATTTATCTATAAATTCATAACTATATGTAACTTCAACTAATCTTGTTCTTTTTATTATGTAATTTATTAGTAATGTTTCATCTTTATAAAAAACATTAATTCTTTTAGTACCTCTTCGATTTTGACCTAGAAAGTTTACTGTGATTTTATCTCTAGGATTTAATTTTGAGGCAAGAGCAATAGCTTCTCCTATATGACTTAGTTTTATAATTTTAGAATTTTTTATATACTCATTTTTTTCTGGTCTTAAAGAAGAATAATAACCACCTGGTCTAGATAAATTTTTAACTTTATATCCTTCATCATTTATATTTCTAATTGCACAAATTATTTCTGAACTTGTTACTAATGGGCATTCTTCTAAATATACTTCAATTACTTCTGTTATTGCTTTTTTACTTTCATCTAAGTCTAATTCTTCAGCAAATTTTTCTCTTAATAAATCTTCTAAGGATTTTACCATTAATTTGTTGCTACTTGTTAGTTTATAAAATTTCTCATAAAATCATAAACTTTATATATTTTCTGTATACATATACTGTGTATACTAAAATGCAAGACATATTTGATCAAAGAGTATTGTGTAGTGATTGTGGTATTGACACTAGAAAAAATTATGTTATTAAAGATGGATTTGAATTAAGAATTTTAGAATGTCCTAGATGTAGTAAAGTAATTTATCATCCTGGAGATTTAAAAGAATATGAAGATTTCAAAGTATTAAAGGCAAGAGATTTCAATGTTAAATTAAGAATGGTTGGAAATAGTTTTTGTGTTTCTATTCCTAAAGAATTAATTGATTTTCATAGAGAATTTGAGAGAGAACTTAATGATTTAGTGAAATTAAATTTAGATGGACCTGGAAAGATAAGCATGTTTTTTATTGGAGGAAAAGTTTATAAGAAACATTAACTTAGAAGGATTTTGAATGGATAAACAAGAAACTAAATTAAAAGTTATGGAAGCTTTACAAGAAGAAGCTTACAAAGGTGTAGTTAGAATAGACAGTCAAACTATGAGAGATATAGGTGTAAGGCCTGGAGATATTTTAGAAATTGAAGGTGCAAGAAAGACTGTTGGTATTGTTGACAGAGCTTATCCTACTGATGTTGGACAAGCTGTTATTAGAATGGATGGAATTTTAAGAAGAAATGCTAAAACTAGTCTGGGTGAGTTTGTTAAAATTAGAAGAGCTGAAGTTAAAGAAGCTAGAAGCATAACTATTGCTCCTTCACAAAAAGGAGTTACTATTCAAGCAGATTCAATTATTTTTAAAAGAGGATTATTAGGAAGAGCATTAATGAAAGGAGATCAAGTTGCTCTTGGTGGAACTAGAAGAAGAAGAAGAGCAATGGAAGGCGGTCCTTTTGAAGATATATTTGATATTTTTGAACCTGATATGGGAATTTTTGGATTTTCTGGATTAAAATTTATTGTATTAAGTGCTGATCCTAAACAAGCTGTTGTTGTTACAGAAAATACTGAAGTAATATTAAATCCTAAAGCTGTAGAAATTTTAGAAGAAAAAGTTGTTGATGTAACTTATGAAGATATTGGAGGATTACAAGATGAAGTTAAAAAAATAAGAGAAATGGTTGAACTTCCTTTAAAACATCCTGAATTATTTCAAAAATTAGGCATTGATCCTCCGAAAGGTGTATTGTTACATGGTCCTCCTGGAACTGGAAAAACTTTACTTGCTAGAGCTGTTGCTAATGAAACTAATGCTCACTTTATACACTTAGATGGTCCAGCATGTATGAGTAAATATGTTGGTGAAGCTGAAAAAAGAATTAGAGATATTTTTGAAGAAGCTGAGAAAAATGCACCTTCAATTATTTTTATTGATGAAATAGATGCAATTGCATCTAAGAGGGAAGAAAGTTATGGTGAAGTTGAAAGAAGAGTTGTTGCACAATTACTTGCAACTATGGATGGATTAAAAGATAGAGGAAAAGTTGTTGTTATTGCAGCAACTAATAGGCCAAATAGTATTGATCCTGCTTTGAGAAGACCTGGAAGATTTGATAGAGAAGTTGAAATTGGAGTTCCTAAACAAGAAAGCAGATTACAAATTTTGAAAATTCATACTAGAAATATGCCATTAAATGAAGATGTAAAATTAGAAGAAGTTTCTAGAATTACTCATGGTTTTGTTGGTGCAGATATGGAAGTACTTTGTAAAGAAGCTGCTATGGTTGTTTTAAGAAGATTATTGCCAGAAATGAAATATAAAAAAGATGAACCAATACCTGCTGAATTTTTAGAAAAATTAGAAATTAAAATGGCTGACTTTATGGAGGCTTTAAAATATATAAGACCTACTGCTTTAAGAGAAGTATTTATTGAGAGACCAAATACTACTTGGGAAGATATTGGTGGATTAGCTGAGACTAAACAAGAATTAAAGGAAGTTGTTGAATGGCCTTTAAAAAATCCTGATGTATTTAAAAATTTAGGTGTGAAAGCTCCTAAGGGTGTATTATTATATGGTCCTCCTGGAACTGGAAAAACTTTACTTGCTAGAGCTGTTGCTAATGAGAGTGAAGCTAATTTTATTTTAGTTAATGGTCCAGAATTATTAAATAAATTTGTTGGTGAAAGTTTGCCTTATGATGAAGAATTAATAGTAAGAGAAAATAGCATTGTAAAAAGAATAAAAATTGGAGAAATAGTTGAAAAAAAACTTGATGTTGATGTTCTTGCTTTTGATAAAGATAAGAAAGTAGTATTTACAAAGATTTCTGATTTTATTAAACATCCTTTAACAGGTAAATTATTTGAAATAACAACAAGAACAGGAAGAAAAATTAAAGTTACAGATCATCACTCTTTATTTTCTTTTATTAATGGAAAATTTGGAGATATTCCTACAAGCCACCTAATTTCTGGAGAAAGTTATATTGCAGTTCCTAAAAATTTAAATTTACCTAGAGAATCTTTAAAGGAATTTAATTTATATTCTTATTTTAAAAACGATGGAAATATTTTTGTTGCTAATGTTTCTGATTATGTATTTCGTGCTAGAATGATTTTAGGTTTGGATAAGACAGCCAATATATTGGGAATTACAAAGAAAGTCTTATCAGATGCCATAGGCAAAAACCTGCCAATATCTATTATAAAATTTAATAATTTAATTAATGAAGCTAAATTGGCTTTAGATTATAATGAAATAAAGATAAAACTAAAGAATAGTATTCATAGTTATGATTGTATCTTTAAAATTGATTCTGATTTGTGGAATTTAATTGGGGTATGGGTCGCAGAAGGAGATTTTAATGGATATACAATCAGAATACATAATCAAAATAAAGAAATAAGAAATAAAATGCATAAAATTTGTAATAAATATGGGTTTACATATTCTAAAATGAAAAATTGTATGACTATTAATTCTTTATTCTTACAAAAAGTCTTTACTAATATTTTATCTTTATCTGAAGGTGCTGAAAATAAATCTATTCCTACTATTTTATTTACTTTAGATAAAGAATCAAAAGCTAAATTTTTACAGGGTTACTTTAGTGGCGATGGTTCAGGATGTATAAAAAAGAATGGTTGTTTGGCTATTGAAGCAGGTACAATTAGTGAAAAACTTGCTAATGATTTATTATATTTATTACTTGATTTTGGAATTGTAGCAACCTGCTATAAAAGGCTGGAGAAAACTGGAAGTATTACAAATAGAATAGGTATTTTTAGTATAAAAAATTTTGAAAGATTTAAAGAAATTGGTTTTATTGATAGATTGAGAAATGATAGAATAAGTTATATTTTATCTAATCAAAAATGGCATGTAGATGAAGTTATTCCATTATCAGGTGAATTGTACAATATGGTAATAAAAGATTTACCTAAAAATAATCATTCAATGGTTAGAAAAAATAAATTAAAAGAGATTTTATTGTACGTTGATAAAGATCAATTAGATTATAAAGAATACTGGGATTTAGTTCAAGGGGATATATTCTTTGATATGGTTAAAGAGATAAAAGAATTACCTTCACAAGATTATGTTTATGATGTATCTGTACCTGATGGACAAAATTTTATTGGTGGTTTTGGTGGAATATTTGCACATAATAGTGAAAAAGGAATTAGAAAAGTTTTTGAAAAAGCAAGACAAGCAAGTCCTTGTATTATTTTCTTTGATGAGATAGATGCAATTGCTCCAAGAAGAGGAAGAAGTTCTTCAGATTCTGGTGTAACTGAGAGAATGGTTAATCAATTATTAACTGAGATTGATGGGTTGCAAGAATTAAATGGAGTTATTATTGTTGGAGCAACTAATAGACCTGATATAATTGATCCTGCATTACTAAGGCCTGGAAGATTTGATAGAGTTATGTTAATTCCTGTACCAGATGATAAAGCTAGATTACAAATTTTAAAAATTCATACTAAAAATATACCATTAACTAAAGATGTAGATTTAGGAGTTCTTGCAGAGAAAACTCCTAATTTTGTTGGATCTGATGTTGAATCTTTATGTAGAGAAGCTGCTATACTTGCATTGAGAAAAGATATTAATACTAAGCAAGTTACTATGAAAGATTTTAATGAAGCTTTGAAAAAAGTTAAATCTTCTATCAATAGTGAAGACATTAAAAGATATGAAGAAATAGAAGATGAATATTTGAGAACTGCAAGAGGTGCAGCCATTAGAGAAAAAGATCATTTAACTTATATGGGATAAAATGAATAAATTATTTAGTTTTTTAATTCTTTTTTGTTTAATTATCTCTATAATATTTAGTTTAATATTTTTTAGAGAATTTATTGGAATTTTATTTATTGTAATTTTAATTACTTTATCTGTTATTGTTGCTAGAAAAATGTTTAAATCTTAATATTTTTTATTAATAATAAAATCTTGCCCCTACAAATATATAAATATTGTGTTTTTTATTAAAATGTAGGGGTAGAATTATTTTGTTAAAACAATTGCAGGATCTGTAATGTAAATTGTGTGTTCATGCTGAGATACCAAACAGTCTTCTTGTTTTTCTGGAAGCTGGGGATATTGATAAACTATATTTTGTTTTTCTAAATTACTTAAAGCAAAATTCACTTTTGATAATGGGAATTTTACTAATAAATATCTCTTTGCAAATGGTAAAGTTGAAAATTCTTTTTCTATAAACTTTAAAACTTCTCTGCTTATTGGATCACGAACTGGTTTTGGATTATGTAATCTATAATTACTAGAAAGTTTTCCTTCTTTTACTAAACCTAAACCTGTAGTTGCAAAAGGTTCTATTGCTATAACCATACCTTCTTCTAATTTTGTTTTATCTCCATTATTAAAATTTGGAATTGAAATATTAGAGTGTAAAATATAACGATCTACTTTATGTCCTGAAAGATTTTTTATTGGTTTAAAACCAAAAGAATTTATTGTCTCATTTACTACTTCTCCTATTTCACAAACTTTTACTCCTGGCTTGCATAATTTTATTGCTTCATTTAATGCTTCTTTACTTGCTTTAATTAAATCTTGATTTTTATTTGTAGAAACTTCATGTGTTAAAGCTGTGTCTCCAATATAACCTTCAATATGAACTCCTAGATCTAATTTTACTAAATCTCCTTTTTGTAAAACACTTTTGTCTTCTGGAAAAGGTGTGTAGTGTGCTGCTAAACTATTTAATGAAATTTGAACTGGAAATCCAGGTTTACCTTGTTTTTTTGCAATAAATTCTTCTATTTTATTTGATATATCTAAGAAATTTGCATTTTCTTTTAATAATTCTTTACCATATTCACGTGCTTCAGAAGCTATTTTTCCAGATTTTTTCCATAATTCTAATTCTGATTCCATGGTTAAATTTATATTTTAGATTGTAGTTAAAAAGCTTGTGATTTTATGGGTGTTGATTTAGGAAATATAATTGAAAGAAAGGAAATTGATTTTAATTATTTGAAAAACAAAGTTGTTGCTGTAGATGCTTTTAATACTTTATATCAATTTTTAAGTTCTATAAGGGGACAAGATGGAAATTATTTAATGGATTCAAAAGGAAGAGTTACCTCTCATTTACAAGGATTATTTTCTAGAAGCTTAAATTTAATGGGTAAAGGAATAAAATTAGTTTATGTTTTTGATGGAGTAGCACCTAAATTAAAGTTTAAAGAAAATCAAAATAGAAGTGATAGAAAAGTTTATGCTGAACAAATGTATAAAGAAGCTGTTAATGAGGAAAATATAGATGATATGTATAAGTATAGTAGACAATTTATGAGATTAAATGATGAAATGATTAAAGAGAGTAAATTATTATTAGAAGCTATGGGCATTCCTTATGTGCAAGCACCTAGTGAAGCTGAAGGACAAGTTGCTTATATGTGTAAAAATAAATTAGTTGATTTTGCTGCTTCTCAGGATTATGATTCAATATTATTTGGAGCTCCTAGGTTAATTAGAAATTTAACTTTAAGCCAGAAAAGAAAGATTAGGGGTGGTAAAACTGTTTTTACATTTTTAGAATTAGTTGAATTAAATGAAGTTTTAGATTCTTTAGAATTAAATCAAGATCAATTAATTGCTTTAGGCATATTAACTGGAACTGATTTTAATGTTGGTGGTGTTAAGGGAATTGGTGCTAAAAAAGCTTTGAAATTAGTTAAAGATTATAAAGATGTTAATTCTTTTGATAAATTATTTAATAGTTTAAATGTTGATTTTAATTGGAGAGAAATTTATGATTTATTTGCTAATTTACCTTATGAGAAAAATATTAATTTAAAATTTAATGATATTAATGAAGATAAGGTTAGAGAAGTATTAGTTGTTGAGCATGAATTTAACTTAGAAAGAATAAATAGTTTATTACAAAAATATAAAGATGAGAATAAAAATACTGGACAAAAGGGATTAGGAGAGTTCTTTAGTTAATTTGATCTAATAATTCAATTCTTTTAGTTATTATTCCTATTCTTTCTTCTAATAATATATTATCTATTATATGTTTTATATGCTTGACATTTGTTGGTGTTGGATTATCTAAAGAAGTCTTTATGCTTGTAATCCATGGATTTATAGATGTTTTAATTATTTCAATGGCTTGTAAAATTAATTGTTTTGTGTTAGAGTCTGGTACTGATTGTATTTTATCTAGTAATTCTTTTATTAAACCACTTTTTAAAATTCTTGTTCCATTTACATATACTATTTTTTTTTCTAATTCTGATATATTTAATAATATTTTATCTATCTTTTTCTTATCTATTGTTTTCTTATTAATTTCTTCTCTTAAAGCTAATATATTTGATTTTTCTAAATTTATAGTTCTTGTAATATTTTTTATTTCTTCTTTAAACTTATTTGGCATTGTTAATGTTAAATTTATTACATCTAATAATACTTGTTTATTGTCTAGAGTCATTACTTTTTTATTATTTTTTTCTGCAAATATTGCTATTTTATAATTTCCAGGTTCATAATATGTTGTTGCGAATGTTGCGTCTATTTTTTTACCTTCACCTAAGAATTCTTTTTCTTTATCTGGTTTTTCTAAAACCCATATTAAATTATGTTTCTTTGAATTTATTTCTGCTTCTAATTTTATTGTTGAATTTAGTGGTTTTGTATATGTTCCTCTTTCAAAACTTAGCAAAGAAACTTCTTTTCCATCTACTTTTGTGATTTTTATTTCTGGATCTTCTTCACCTTCAATTAAATTTATCCATATGTGATCTTGAGCTAACACTTTTTCATCTTTATCTTGTACTTCTGCAAATATGGTATATTCTCCTTGAGTAAAATTTTTCTTAGTATTTGATACTTCTATTTTTTTACCATTTCCGAAAATTCTTATAGCATCAATATTTATGGGTGGTTTTTCTATATGTCCTTCACTTATGCTCCATACTGGGTAGTCTAATTTTGATTCTGCTTCTAATGTAAAATTTTCACCTAGTTTTAAAATTAGTGGAACACTTTTTGATATTTCTCTTGTTGTTGGACTTATAATCTTTAATTTTTTATTATTGTCTACTACCTTTATCCAGATGTAATCTTCAGCTAATTTTTCTCCATCTTCATCTTGTAATTCTGCAAATATTGTATGACTTCCTTCTAAGAATCGTTCTTTTATATTGAAATCTAATCTTTTTCCTAATCCAAGCATATAATTCTTTCTATTTTTATCCCTACTATAACCTACAGAATAAAACCACATTACCTTACCATTACTATTTACTTCTAATTTTATAGAATCATTTAAATTTATTTCTAGAGGATTTTTTTCAGATACCTCTCTTGTTATTGGACTTGTAATTTTTATTTCTTGATTTTCTTCTACTTCTATATTTGCTTTAATTTCAAATCTTAATTTGTTAGATTTATCATAGAATAATAAATTTATTATTCTTTTACCTTTTGAATTAGCTTGGAATTTTATTGAATTTTCTCTATCTTTTTTTATTATATCTCCGGCAAGTGTTCTACTACCAGTTAATCCATTCTCTAATTTAACTAATTCTTTAGTAAATATTGGAACAAAATAAATTTCTTGATTTAGTTTTAATTTTAATTCGAAATTTTCATCTGTTGGGTCATGAATTCTATTTCCTACTTTATCTAAAACTATTATTTTAGGATTATCTTCTTCTATAACTTCAAAGTTTATATTAATTGCTTTTGGTCCTTCATTTGATACGCCTTTTTTATAACATATAAATCTTAAGCTTTTTTTACCTGGTGTATTTGAAGTAAACTCAAATTCTGTGTCTGCTGGATTATGTTTTCCTAAATTATCTCCTGATACTAATGGATTAAGTTGAGAAATAGATAGACCTTCACTAAAATCAGGTGCTATGTATATTGTTTCACCAACTTTTATTTTCTGTTTTATGTTTATATCATTTGATGATGGTGCTGCTAAAAGTAATCTTGCTTTATCAAAGACTTTTATTGTGAAATTGTTATCTTCTTCTATAACTTCTATAGTTACATCTATACTCTTTGATTTTAATCCAACTTCACCTGGTGCTGGAAGACCACTAAACCTAAATTGTAATTTTTGTTTTCCTGGTGTTTTTGGTGTAAATAATATTTCTCTTGAATTTGGGAATCCTACTTGTTCTAATCCTTCTGATTTAGAGATACCCAAATAAGGATAAGTATCAACTATTCCAAATCCAGGATAATCTTGATTGTTGAATGGCAAGAAAGCTATAATGTCACCAACTTTTATTTTTTCTTTTAATGTGAAATTTTCATTTGTTGGTTCTTGAATTATAGTTCCACCAGCATCTTGTACAAATATTTTTGGATCTTTACTTCCTTTTGGAATTACATTAATATCTATAACTATTTGAGGGATTTTTTCTTTTCCTTTTTTCTTTTCAAATTTACATATTACTTTATGTTTAAATAATGTTTTGAAAATGCCAACACCAGTATGTTGTTTTTTTGCAAATTTGAATTTTTTATTTGTACTAATAATTTCGACATTATAGTCCTCTATTTTTCCATTATCTTCAATAGCTTCGAATAGGTAAGTATCTCCTTCTTCTATTTCTAATTTTGTTGAATCTTTTGTACTTAATTTAGGTATTTTCTTTCCTTTTTCTGATTTTATTATATTTATTCTGAATTGTGCTTTTTTGTCATCAATTACATTAATTTTTGCAGTAATAATTACTTCTTTATCTGTTGGGGCTCCAGTAATTTTGAAATTTATTACTTTTTCACCTGGAATGTTAAAGGTATAATTTATTGGTCCTTCAGATCCATTACTATAATTTTGTTTTTCAACTATTAAATCTTCTTTATATATATTAGTCTTAGTTTTTATCCTAAAGTATCTATAATTTCCAGAGTACTTAGGTATGAATGAAATTTCTTGTCCAACTTTAATATTGTTTAATTCATATTCTTTATCTGTTGCAATTTGTAAAACATTTCCTGTAGATTCATCTTGTACTTCTATTTTTGGATTATTATTTGATTCTATTACATTTATAGAAAGTATCACATATTTTTCTGGTAATTTTGTTCCATCAACATTTCCAAGCTTTGTTCCGTAAAATTTAAATTCTAAATCTTTTTTACCTGGTGTTGAAGAAATGTATTCATAGTTATTGCTATTTGTTAAACGAGTTAATCCTTTATTACCAATAACACTATCATTTCTTACTAAATATCCATAACTAGCATTAGCTATGATTTTTATTTTTTGGTTTACTAGAATTGGCTCAGGTAGATCTATAAATTGATCTTTGCTTTTTAATAATATTTTATTTTTATCGTCTGTTACTGTAATTTCAGTCCATGGTTTATTTTGATCTTTCATTAATAATTTCAAAGTAATTCTTTTTACTTCTTTGTTAAAACCATAGCCTTTATTTATTTCTAAAAATATATATGTAATTTCTTTATCTGTTTCTACTTTTGGTATTAAATCAACACCATCTACATTAAATTCATTACTATTGATTATTTTAAAATCATCATCTTGGATATTTTTATATTCAACTCCTATCTTATATTTTCCTGTATTTATTTTTGGTATTGGTAAAAAATTATATTTTTTGTCTTTAATTATTATTATTTCACTATTATTTTTAAATTCTTTTAATTCATTCCCATCTTCTAAAACTTTTATTCCGAAATTTTCAACTTCATTGTCTTTAGGTGATTTAGTTTCTTGCAATTTTTTTACTGATAACTTTATATTTATTTTCTTAATAACTTGACCGAAAATTCCCCTTTTCTTTAAAATATAAGTAATTTCTTTTTCACCTGCTATTTTAGGAGTTAGATTACATGTGTTAGAATCTATAATAATTTCTACTTGATCTTTAATATTTTTTGTTTTAATTTTTATTTCTTCATCTTCCTCAATTAAATAAATTGGTTTAAACTGGTAATTTGAATCTAATATTATTAATAAATCTCCATCATCTTTGAATTCTTTAAATTCAGTACCCTCTCTTGAAACTTTAATCTTAAATTCTTTATCTTGTTTTGGAGGTTCAGTTCCTTTAGATTCTTTTATTTTTAATGTTAATTTTATATTTTTAATTTCTTTTCTAAATATAGGCATTGAACCTTTGAAAATTATAAATTCTAATTCTTTGAATCCTGTATTATTTTTTGGTGTTAATACTACTGCTTGATTTTTTATGTAACTATCAAGGAATTCATCTGGTTTACTAATATTTTTTTTCTTTAAATCGCCTGAATAACTTTTTATATTACTATTTTTTGGAAAATTAAGCTTGAATCCATAATTTTTTCCTAGTTCTATTTCTATAGTATCACTTTTTTCAAATATACCTATTGTATCTTTTCCTTGGAATACTTGTATTTTAAAATTAGGAACTTCATCAGAAGGCTTTGGAGTATCATCTCCTGTTAATGTTATTGTAATTTTTCCTAATTCTTTACCAAAGAATTTATTTTCTTTAAATGTGCAAGTTATTACTTTTGTTTTTGGAGATTTTTGAACTAATGTCCAACCCCCACCATCATTTTCATAAAATTCATCTGATTTATCTTTTGAAGGTTTTGTTATTTCTACTTTATAATCTGAAATATTTGCTCCTTTTACTATTGGTGTAAATAAAAATACATTAGATTTTCCTTCTTCTAAATGTAATTCTTTATCATTATCAAATTCACCTAATTCTTCTCTACCTGCAAAATTATTTTTTACAATATCAACTTTTAGTTTAAATTCAGGTCCTGTTTTTGTCTGAGCTTCATCTGCTTTATTATCTTTTGGTACGATTGGTTTTCCGTCTTTAGTTTCTTTCTTTTCATCCAAATTTACTTTAATTTTTATAACTTTTAGAGTTTTATTTTTTAATTTTCTTATTTTTTCTAATTTGAATACTAATGTTTTATATTTTGCTTTACCAAAATTTCTTGGTGAGAATACAATTCTTTTTTCTAAAAATGAAAATCTATCTCCTTCTTTAATGTCTTTTAATTCTGCTGTTATTTTGTATTCTTTTTTATTATAGTTCTCTGGAATTATAAATATATCATATTCTTGATTTAGTTTTGTACTAAACTCTCCCCCATTACTATCAAATACACCTATTGGGTTTGATTGCCAATCTTTTATTTCAATTTTAAATTCATCTTCTATATTTTTTGTAGGTTTAGGGGCTTCGTCATCATCTTTTGGAGGTGTTGTTCCAGGAGGCAATATTTCTAACATTTCATGAAGCATTATATTTCCTATATCACTTCTAACGTCTAATGAATATTTTCCTAATTTTGCAATTCTGTCATTTCCATCCTCATCTTTTAAAGTATTAATATCGACTTCTAATAATTCTTTGTCTCTGCCAATTATTTTTCCCTTTAATCTAGATTTATTTAAGAATTCTAATTCTTTTATCATATCTAAATTTTTACCTTCAAATATTAATGTTATAAGGCCTGCGTCTTGAGGTATTTTATTTGGGGTAATCTTTAATATTTTTATTATTCCTGAATCATCTGAGGTTTCATCATCACTAACATTAATTTTTATACTTATAGTCTTTACAATTTTATTCTTCCAAAGAGCTAATTTTTTGTACCAAGATTCTTTTTTTACTAATTTAAAGAATATTTCTTTATCTCCTGCTACTTTTGGAATGAATCTATAAGATATTTCATCTTCTGAAAATTTATCATTATCATCATCAAAATTTTTCCCAATTTTAAGACTATAATTTTCTCTGTTAAAGATTGGTTTGATATAACAAATTTCATTTACTTTTAGATTGTAATTTCCATCTGTTGTAAATTCTTTTTTAGGATGGCCTGAAGATTCAAATTCAATTATTAATTCTCCTTCTGAATTATCAGGTTTAGGAGCTTCATCTGATCCATTATCTTTTGGATCTCTTTTATTTGGTGGTGCTCTCCTTTCTTTTGGTGTTGATCCTAAAACTTTTATAGTAATTTGTATTGAATCACTTTTATTCTTTTTCCAGAAAGTTAATTTACTTAATCCTTTTTTCTTTCTTTTTAAAATACATAAAATTTCTTTATTATTTGTTGTTTTTGGAATTAAAAATGCTCCATAATACCACTTACTAGAATTGAAAATATCTTCTTTATCTTTTACTACATCTTTAATTTCTATAGTATATTTTGCTGAATCTGCATCTTGTATTTTCGCATTAAAAGTAATTTTTTCATCTAAGTTTGTTTCAAAATCATCATCTTTAGTAAACTCTTTAATACTGTTTGAGTCTATAACTTCTAATATTAATTTAGGATTTTCTAGATCTTCATTTTCATCATCTTTATTACTGTCTTTTGTTTTTCCTAAAGGTTTATCTGGTGGTACTCTTCTTCCACTACTAGAATTTTGATCAATTACATTAACTGTAATTTTTATTGTGCTTTCTTCTGTATTTTTTTGGTACCATTTATTTTTCTTTTTTAATACAAATATTATTTCTTTTGTACCTTCTACTTTTGGATTAATAAATCCCCAACCCCTATTTGAGTAATATTCTGCTAAATCTTTTCTATTTTTTTTAATATCAACTTTAATTGTATAACCAAATTTATTTTCTCCATCAATTTTTGGTTTGAAATTGCATCTTTGATTTATTTCCAGATCATAATTTCCATCACTAGTAAATATTTTTGGTGCTTGTCCTGGAGATACAAATTCTACTGAGAATTCAGGAGCATCTGGATTTGTTTCTTTTTCATCATCTCTTCCTCTTTCTTCAGGTTTTTCTCCTCTTCTACCTCTAGGACCTTTAGGCTGTGCAATAGGTTCTGGACCTGATGTTGATTGTTCTATAATTATTTCTTCTACTGCAACTTTTTGATTTTTAGGATTATCTAAATCTGTAACTTGGACTACAATCTGAACTTTTTGTCTTGGATGCGGTGCAATCTCTGGTTCTATTTTATATGAAATTGTACTTTTATGATTTTCATTTAATCTTCCACCAATTTGCCAGTCATATTTAAAATTTCCAGTAACTTCACTAAACCAGCTACTAGTAACTGCATCTAAAGTTATTTGTTGTCCTATAGTATAAACTTTTAATTTTGGATATATTTTTATTTTTAAACTAAAATTTTTACTTTTCTTTTTCTCTTCAACTATTGCTGCTTCTCTTTCTCCTCTTTGCCTTTGTTCAGGATGTTCTCCTCCAGATCCTCTGCTTCTATTACTTGATGAATCACTTTCACTACTAGAACCTCTTTTATTAGTTTTATAAAAAGAAAGTAATGCCCAAAGTATTAAGAAAAATAATATTGCTAAGAAAATTGGATTACCTAAAATTGTATTTAAGATTGGTTCAAAAATATCACGAAAAGCCAATAAACCAATTCCCATTGCTAATAATAATATAAGAATAATATTTCCTAAAGTCCAAACATTTTTTTCATCATCTGATTTTATAAATCTATAAGCCCAAATTATACTAATTAAAATTAAAATTAATATCCAGAAAGGAGCAAATGCTA
>JAHFKB010000048.1 GCA_023245565.1 archaeon | reverse complement strand
AAGTTACTAGCTCCATTTAAACCACCAACTATAAAGTAAACAGTATTTGGGTTACCAACAGTTATATTTGCATACATTCTTGCATTGTAGTCTCCATTATCAAATCTAGCAAAATATCTACTTCCATTAGTAATGAAGATAGAATCTGCAAAATCCCCAATAGCTGCACTACCATCTAAATCTGCTCTAATTGGATTTGATGTGTCACTATCTTGGTAATAAATTGCAAGAGATGCATTACCCAAAACTCCGTTATTTGAACCTGCCAAAGAACCATTGTAGTAAATCCAAACTCTTTGAGCATCATCTATATCTCCAAATGTACCTAATCCTTTAACAACAGTAAGTCCTCTATCTTCACCAACACCAACTGCTGATATTTCAAGAGTCTTTGCATTATCTATATCTTTTGTAAAAGATCCTGTTCCTAAATAAGTCAAGTTTAAGTCCTTATTCTTATTACTCTCAAATGTATAGTCATTCCAAGTAAGATCATTTGCTGGACCTTCCAATACAAGACAAGCATATCTATAAGGTAGACATAAATAATCTCCTTCAGATAAGAAAGCTTTGTTCTCCTTTAATAATCCTAAGTCCATAATCTTTTTATCAAATGTTTCTGTAGGATCATTTAAGTCTTGGTTCAAAGTTACACCCATAACAATTGTATCTTTACTAGTTCCACTTAAACCAGATAAATCCCATTCCCATAAATAATGGTCTTTATTTTCATCAACAAAGTTTTCACCATCATCAAATGATTCAATAGCTTCACCTGCTGAACCTTGAACTACTAGTACAGCTTTATCATTAACATCATCATCACTATTAAATACATTGTCTACAAAGATTTCTACACCATTGATTCTTTCTCTATCTCCTTCATCAACAGAGTCATCTTCTCCATCTACATTAATAAGAGCACTATCGTCGTCTATTCCATCTAATTTAACAGATTTATCTCCAACTTTTACAACATCTCCAACTTTCAAAGCTACTTTATCACCTGAATAAGCTGTTACACTAGTAGCAGTAGCTCCAGTAATTACTAAATTCTTACCTAAGAAAGGGAAAGTTATAGTATCATCTGTAGATGCACCTGTAATATTATTAGTAGCATCTAAATTTTCTTCAAACTTCACATAATAACTCATTGATTCAGATGGAACTTTTATAAAAGTTTTATCTCCAAAATCTTCATCTGTCTCTTCTAAAGCATCTGTTAATTTTGCAGATCCAGATTCTAGATCAATAACTTCATGTGCATCATAATCTTTATCACTACCTATATCAATAGGTATATTCATTTTCTTTAAACCTATTGCATCTGTTTCATCTAATTCAGTACCAAAATCAGTACTTAAAGCAGTACCAACAGCAACATCATTTCTTTCACCAGTCTCAAAATCAGAAGCCATCAAAGGTGCAGTATTCATACCACCAACAGTGTATGTACTTCCACTACCACTAAGCATTCCACCACCAACAGCAGACAATACATCATTTACAGCTGCCATATCTGAACCAGCAGAACCATAAACAACTACGTTCTTAGCCATATCACTTCCAAATGGGGAAGGTAAATCTCCTAAACCAGCAGCTAGAGCACTACTAACTGTTATACCAGCTAAAGCTAAACTTGTGCTCACAGCAGCAACTTTTTTCAATGTTTTCTTTAATGCAATTTGCATATTTGAACACCTCCAAGTGTTATTATTAATTTTTTATAAACTCTATTATATTTCTGAGCCTATAGTGTCTGAAGCTGGACACACTTTATAAAGATATCTATACTAAAAAAGATATAATATAGCTATTTCAGCCAAATTTAAGGGTTAGAAGCCTTAATTCCTTAAAACAAGCAAAATAAAACCTTATTTTTGTTATCACTTGAAAATAACAACTTATCAACAACTCCTAAAATAAGCTGTGTAATGCTCTTTATCAGAAGCCACAATCGTTGTATGTGCTAATATACCAGTTTTACATTCATTCATAATAGTCCTATTATTATCGCCTTTAGTAACCCAAATAGAGTAGTTTTTATATTTTTTTATACCAATTCCAGCAATTATAGTCTTTAATTCAGTTTTAACGTAGTTACAAGCCTCTTCTCCACAAACTTGTTCTTCATTAAAACATTTTATAATAGCTTCATCAACTTTTATTTTATCTTTCTCACAAAGCTTTAAATTAAAAATTCCATTCATTAAATTAATAACATAAGCATTTTCTGAAGCTGTATCTTGTTTAACTTCATCTCTTAGTACACTGAATTTAACATATAACAATAAACCTATTACTAATATTATAACTACTACAACTAAACCAATCATTTCAATCTGTGCTCTTTTAAACATTATAAGCCTCCACTACCATAATTCCTAAAGTATATTCATCTTTATCTGGAAAATATAATGAAACAGGTGCATCTCTAACTATTTTACTAGTAACTTTACTTGGTTTTTTAAAATAAACTTCCCATGATCCACAATTATCAAGGTTAACTGCAGTACATCTAACATTATTAGTCTTAGGATAAACTTGGTATATTGTAATATTCTTATATCCAAATTTCTCAAAATATTCTTTACTAAAAGAACTAAATATAAGTAATTTAGGTACATCAATACAACTTTCTTTTATTCCAGCTTTGCTACAAGAAAACTCAGCTAACTCTCCTAATGTAATAAAATCAATAGAGTTTTTTTCCATTTGAAAATCTTTAAACTCATTAGCTATAGAACTACTTTGTACTTTGTAAAAGAAAACTAAGCCAAACATTATTAATACTATAAATATAAAGACTGCAATAATAGTTTCTTGAATTTGCAATTGTCCTTTTTTATTCAAAATACCCATATGCAACCAGCTCCTGCAAGATTCTGACTATTAATAGCATCTACTAAATTTAAATCTCCACTACTTAATTTATTCAAAGTTTTTGAGATCTCACTATAGTGGCATTCTGCTCTTCTATCTAATTGTCCTAATAATTCAGCTCTCTTACTATATATATTAGATACAGATTTTAATTTTTTTAAAGATCTTTGAATGTTGCAACTAAAAGTTCCTGCATCATTACTAAATACTGCACCAAATAATTGCCCTTTATTATTTTCATTAATATAAAACTTAATAGGATCACTCCATTCTTTATCTTGTGAATTAAAAAAACTTGCTTCATTTTTTTTCAAATTTACATAAACAAAATCTAAATTTGTTAGATTTTTAAAATTTAATTCTTGTTTTAAAGGAATATTATCTAAAAAATATATAATTTTAGAATTTGATTTAGGTTTTAATTGTGCTTTATTTAATTTTTCAATTTTAAAAGCACTTGTTATATCTAAGTTTTCAACAAATACTTTATTATTTGAATCATAAACTAAATAATAATTAGTTTTTGGATCTCCTAAATATATAAAATTAGTAACAAAAAAAGGATAACTCCAAGGTAAAATCCATAAATCTAAAGCATTTACTTTCATACTTTTATCCATAAATACAACCTCATCATCTAATTTATACCAAGCAGTTCCTCCGTCATTTATCAAAATAGTAGATTCATTTCCACTACATCTATATCCTAAATTAACATTATATCCAAATCTTAATCCTTCTTGTTCATTGCTATCAACAGAAGCTCCACCACTTCCAACTTGCAATTTAGAACTAGCACTTAATACTTTACCCCCAAAAAATCTTACAGTATCTACATCTTGTCTTTTTTCCTGAAGTTCAACATACTTAAAAGTAAACATAATAAAAAATCCTAAAATAATTGCACCAGAAACTATAACAAAAATCCAATTAAATTGTTCACCTTCACCTCTATTATTCATAAGAATTTAAAAAATAAACTTTGATTTAAATGTTTGCAAAATAAGAAAACTTTATAAAGTTGGAAAGTAATACTTTCTTACATAGGAGGAAAAATGGTAGAAATTGCAACTGTAACAACAAAAGGACAAATTGTTATACCTTCAAACATTAGAAATGAATTAGGTTTAGAAGAGGGTTCCCAAGTTGTAGTAAGTAAATTAGAAGATTTCATAATTTTGAAAAAAATTAATATTGCTGATCCTAAAGATGAATTTAGAAAACTCACTGAAATAGGTAAAAAACATTCAAAAAAAATAAAAATAAAATCTGAAGAAGATGTAGTGAGGAAAATTCATGAAGGAAGAAAAAAAGTTTAAAGTTGTATTAGATACAAATATTTTCGTATCTTCCACTTTCTGGCAAGGAGATCCTCATAAAATTATAAAATTAGCAATAGATAAAATCATAGAAATTTATATTTCTCCAGAAATATTAAATGAATTAGAAAAAGTATTAAAAAGGGATTTCAAAGAAGATAAAGAATTTATTGATAGACAAACT
>JAHFKB010000018.1 GCA_023245565.1 archaeon | reverse complement strand
GAAAGACTAGAATTTATTTTCTAGAATCCTCAGAGACTATACGCCAAACACAATGAAATTATTGTGAAGATATAGTCCGACCCTATTAGCGATAATAGGAGATATATAGAAATGTATATCCGCTAAATTCTAAATTTAGTTAGTAACTTTTGAAAAAAAAGTGAAGTAACAAAACATGAGCGAAATACCTTGTCGTTTTAATGACGACGCGCATGAATGACGTAACGAGACCGCTACTGTCCCTAGCTAGAATCCCCCGAATACACTCTTCCGGTGCAAAGGCCGGAGTCTTCTAGTGGGAAGTAAAGACCCCGTGAAGCTTTACTGCAGCTTATTGTTGTGATGTGGGAGTAGATGTGCAGCGTAGGTAGTAGTCGTTCGATGGTTCAGATGCAAGTTTGAACCTAGACAAAGTTGAGACACTACCCTTTTAGTTCTACGTCACTAACTTTTGAAAGAAAGAACAGCAGTAGGTGGACAGTTTGGCTGGGGCGGCACCCTGCTGAAAATGTATCAGTAGGGCCCAAAGGTCAGCTCAAGAGGTTTAGAAATCCTCTGTGGAGCGCAAGAGCAAAAGCTGGCTTGACTGTGTTCTGAAAAGTAAAGAATGCAGGATGGAAACATGGGTCTAGCGAACCCTTATGCCCTTCTTGGTGGGGGCTAAGGATGACAGAAAAGCTACTCCGGGGATAACAGAGTTGTCGCGCCTAAGAGCTCAAATCGACGGCGCGGTTTGCTACATCGACGTCGGCTCTTCCTAACCTGGCTGTGCAGAAGCAGCCAAGGGTGGGGGTGTTCACCCATTAAAAGGGATCGTGAGCTGGGTTCAAAACGTCGCGAGACAGTTTGTTCAATATCTGCTAGAAGTGTCGGTGTCTGAGAGGAAGGATCACTTAGTACGAAAGGAACGGTGATTCGGTGCCTCTGGTATATCGGTTGTCTGACAAGGCAGGCCGAGCAGCTACGCACCAATGGATAACACCTGAATGCATCTAAGGTGGAAACCAACCTCAAAAAGAGACACCATCCTAGAGCTCTTTTAAAAGAAAAGTTTGATAGGATTGGGATGTAAGTACCAAGGCAACGAGGTATTTAGTCTGCAATTACTAAACGCTCAATGGATTAGAATATACAAGAACCTATGTACCGATTAATTTTTTTCTTTAAATTTTTTAAAATTAATTTTAATTAGTAAGAACTATAATTAATAAATTATATAAACTAAATTCTATAAAATATTTTATGAAGAAATTTTTAATTATTATATTAATATTTTTAATTGGATGTACTAATTTATATGATAAAAATAATCCTGATATTAAAGAAGCAACAAATAAATGTAAATCTTTAAATATTAATGGAGAAGATAATAGTATTGGTCCTGGTTATTCTTGTTATCTTAATTATTCTTTAGAAAAAAGTAATCCTAGTATTTGTTATCTTGTTAGTGCTAGTTTAGACGATGCTTGTATACAAAATTATTATGAAATTAAAAATGACATAAAATCTTGTGAACAAATAAAAACAGGAATGAAGACTAATTGTTTATACTATTTTAATAATAATCATTCCTATGAAGGATTTAGTAAAGCTAGTGGTAATGCTTAAATAAAAATAAATTATAAATATATGTAAAAAAAGCAAATTAATGATTTAGAAAGCTTTTAAAAAGATCATAAATTCAAATTTTGTATGGTTAAAGTTTTTTTCGAAGAAGTAATTAATAATAATAAATTAAAAGATATGCAAGTTGTAGATATGCATTGTCATACTAATGTTTCTGATGGTTTAGACACCACTGAAATTATGATAAAACAAGCTAAAAAATTAAATATAGGAATTTCAATAACAGATCATAATGAAGTTAGTGCTTCATTAAAAGCTTGTAAAAAAATTTTCTCTATTCCAGGAATAGAAATAACTTCTTCAGATGCAATAGATTTCCTAGTTTATTTTTACAAACCAAAAGATCTAGAACATTTTTATAATAAATATATAAAAGGAAAACATCTAAGTTCAAGAATATTTAATTTAAGGAAATTACAATGGAATACTATAGAATTATTAGAACACTTAGAAAAATATAATTGTGTAACTGTACTTCCTCATCCATTAACAATGAGACCCAAGAATAGTTATATATACATGCATAATAATCCAGAATTAATGAAATATTTAGATTGTATTGAAGTTATAAATTCAATAATGAGCCCAGAAAGTAATGAAAAAGTTACTGAGTGGGCAAGAGAATTAAAAGTTGGAGCAACAGGTGCAAGTGATGCGCACATGCATAAAAATCTAGGAAAAGCAGTAACTGCAAGTTATGCAAATACTCAAGAAGAATTCTTAAATCATATAATAAAAGAAAAAAATATTGTTATTGGAAAAAGTTTAACAGGATTTAGAAAATTCTATAATAATGCATATATTTTCAGAAGGAATTTAAAATGGTAGAACATTATGTAGGCGGACAAGCATTAATTGATGGTGTTATGATGAAGTATAAAAATAAAATTGCTATTGCAGTTAGAGAACCAAATGGAAAAATTAAAGTAAAAAAAGAAAAATTAAAAATAAAAGACAGCAACATTCCATTTATTAGAGGAATATTAAACCTATTTGTTATTTTATATATAGGTGTTAAATCTTTAAATTATTCAGCTAATGTTAGTACTGGTAAAGAAGAAGAGGAAAGTTTTGCTGCTTTATTTTTTAGTTTATTATTTTCTGTGATTTTTGCTATTGCTTTATTTAAATTTATACCTCTTGGTCTAGTTTATTTATTAGATAAATTATTTAATTTTAATAATATAATTTTCAATGTATTAGATGGTTTATTTAAAGTTAGTTTATTTATTCTATATGTTTATCTAATTTCATTTATGAAAGATGTACATAGAGTTTTTCAATATCATGGTGCTGAACATAAAGCTGTTGCTTGTCATGAAAGTAAAATAAAATTAGAACCTAAAGAAGTACAAAAATTTAAAAAAGAACATATAAGATGTGGTACAAGTTTTATATTTTTAGTTTTATTAATGAGTATAATAATTTACAGTTTTATACCAAAAGATTATGGCTTCTGGTTAAAATTTAGTTTAAGAATCTTATTATTGCCTATTGTAGCTAGCATAAGTTATGAGACTTTAAGATTAGGAGCTAGATATCATATTTTTGGATTCTTATCATATCCAGGTTTATTAATACAAAAAATAACAACCAAAGAACCAAATAATAAACAAGTTGAAGTAGCAATCAAAGCTTTAAAAAAAGTTTTAAGCTAAACTCCAGGTATTTCTGGTAAAAAATTACCTAATAAATCTATGGGTACTAACTTTATTAAAATTTTTAAAGAAGTTCTTTCAGGGTAAATTTTTATATTTCCATTTTGAATTTCTTCTAAGAAATATTTAGGTCCTTCTCTCTCAATTGTAGTTTCCATTAGTTTTAAAAAAGCAAAAGCCTTTACTTGATCTTCACTACCTAATTTTTGTTTAATTTGATCTTTAATAAAACTACCAGAAAGAGCAACTGGTGATTTTTTTGCTAATAAATCTATAGGATCATCAGATTTTAATATTTCAAAAACTTCATCCTTACTTAAACTTATTCCAGCTTCTTCAATTTGAATATTATTAACATTTCTAAATACTTCTTTATTAACAATAAAAACAATCCTTCCTTTTTGACCAATATCATTTTGAATATCTAATATATCTTGTTTACTTAAAACTTTATAGTCTGGATTTTTACTAAAATCTAAAGATTTAATTCTAACACCAAAAAATAAACCCCCATCATTTAAGATAATATATTTTGGATCATGAGAAAAATCTTTAGAAAAATCCATTAAATCTAAAGCCAATACACCCCCAAAAATAGGAATTATTAAAATTAATATATTTAACCATACTGAAAAAGCAAAGATAAAAGAAGCAAATTTCTTGTTTATCCACCTATAAATTAAAAGATAAATAATAACAGGAAGTAAAACAACCAAAAGCAGAATAGAAGCCATCCATAAAGGCAATATAAAAAAAATTAATATTGTTAAAACTAAAAGAATAGAAATTACTATCCAAAATTTCAAAGATCTCTTCTGAACTTTTTCAAAATTTATTTCTTTTTTTTCTTCCATTATTTATTTTTATTAGATTTCTTATTATATTTACTGATTAAATTATATGACAAAAATATAAGTAATAAAACTATTATTAAAGGTAAAACAATTTTCATAATTGAATAATAATCCTTCTGATTAATATTTTTAGTGCTATTTTTATTTATTCCATAACTTAACAAAGTCATACATTCATAACACTTTGTTGGACTAGTAGCATACCTACAAAGATCATACATATCCTTAACAACAGCATGTTTAATTCCTTGATCATCTATATAATCTGAACCTAAAGGATTATCTTTATTTATAAAAACAAAAGAATATTTAACATTTTCATCTGAATTCTTTAAATAACAACCATACTCATCTAATTTAAAATCTAATTTTTGAGTAAATGCAAATGGTACCATAAGTAATAAAACAATTAATAAAACAAATTTTTTCATATAATAATAAGATATAGACCATTTATAAGAATTATGGAAGATAAATTAATTAGTTTATATACAAACTAAGGTTTAAATAGCTAGAATATAATTAAAAAATATGATAAAAAATGCAATTAAATTTTTTATTAATTTTCATAAAGGTTTTGTAAATATATTATTGCACATCATAGGATTCCTAATAATTTTCTACAGCATTTATAAATTCAATTGGTTACTTTTTACTCTAGGCCTTGTCATTTTAGAATTTGGACACTTTTACAATCATTTAGCCAAAATTGAACCATATGATTTTAGGCCAAAGATAATAATATATAGAATTGCAGTATTTATTGTAATTGTTTTAATTTTCTTTTTTATTAGCAAGTATTTAATTCACTAAAAAACCAATATTTAAATAAATTTGGATTTATAAAATACCATGCAAAATATAATACAAGAATTATTAAGTAAATTAGAACAAGGTGTAAACCTAGAAAAACTTAAGAAAAATTTATCGAAAAAATATAAATTAAGTAGATTACCAACAAACATTGAAATTCTAGAAGAATTAAATGAAGAACAAAAAGAGTTATATAAAAATTTCTTAATTACAAAACCAATTAGAACATTATCAGGAGTAGCTCCTTTAGCTATAATGACTAAACCAATAGCTTGTAAACATGGAAAATGTACTTTTTGTCCAGGTGGCCCAAAATCAAATTTTGGAGATGTTCCTCAAAGTTACACAGGCAATGAGCCAAGTACAATGAGAGCGATAAGAGCAAATTATGATCCTTACTTAATTGTATTTAATAGATTAGAACAATATTCATTATTAAATCAAATCCCAGATAAAACAGAAGTAATAATTCAAGGAGGAACTTTTTGTAGTTTTCCAAAAGAATATCAAGAAGAAGTTATAAAATATACACTAAAAGCAATGAATGATTTTTCCAAAATATTTTTCTTTAAAAATAAATTTAATTTTACAAAATTTAAGAAATTTTTCGAATTACCTGGAACAATTAAAAACAAAGATAGAACTAATAGAATTCATGAAAAAATATTAAAATTAAAAGGTAAAGCTGAACTAGAAAAAGAACAATTAAGAAATGAAACTGCAAAAATAAGAAGTACTGCTTTAGTTATAGAAACAAAACCAGACTGGTGTAAAGAAGAGGAAATAAATGAAATTTTAAAATTAGGAACAACAAGAGTTGAAATAGGAATACAAACTTTAAAAGAAAAGACTCTAAAGATTACAAATAGAGGCCACACATTACAAGATAGTAAAGAAGCAATTCAATTATTAAAAGATTCATTTTTAAAAACAACATTCCATATGATGCCCGGTTTACCAGAATCTAATAAAGAAGAAGATATTTTAATGTTTAAAGAATTATTTGAAAATCCAGATTATAAACCAGATTCTCTAAAGATTTATCCATGTTTAGTTATGCCAGGAACTCCTTTGTATATGCAATATCAAAGAGGAGAATTTAAACCAATAAATACTGAAGAAGCAGCTGAAATAATTTCTGAAGCTAAAAAATATGTTCCTGAATACTGTAGAATAATGAGAGTTAATAGAGATATTCCATCTACAGTAATAACTGATGGAGTGATGAAGACAAATTTAAGACAAATTGTAGAAACCAAAGTTAAAGAAAAAAATATTCAATGTAAATGTATAAGATGCAGAGAACCTAGGAATAGAAAAATTAATCATAAAAATATTAAAATTAAAAAAACTTATTATGATTCAAGTGGAGGAAAAGAAGTTTTCATTTCAATTGAAGATACAAAAAATAATATTTTAATTGGTTTTTGTAGATTAAGAAAACCATATAAACCATTTAGAAAAGAAATAACTTTTGATTCTTGTGGTATAAGAGAATTACATGTTTATGGTCAGTCAACAGCTTTAGGAGAAAAAGGTTTAGTACAACATAAAGGTTATGGGAAAAAATTAATGAAAGAAGCTGAAAATATATCTAAAAAAGAATGGGGATGTAAAAAATTATTAGTAATATCTGGTATAGGTGTAAAAGAATATTATAGAAAATTAGGTTATTCTAAAGATGGACCATATATGAGTAAAAAATTATAATTTTTTTCTAGAACAAACAACATAAGAATAATCATAAAATTCACATTTTCTTTTACCATATTTAACATTTTTTCTCTCAAAATTATTATTATATTTAATATGATTTTTCCTAAAATGTTTTTTAATTTTTTTAGGTTTATTATTAATTCTTTTAACATTAGTTTTCTTTTGATCATAATATTTATTATAATAATCATAATGTTTTTTATCTCTTAACTCATAAGCTAAAACACTACCAGATATTAATAAAATACCAATGCCAGCCATTAAATAAGCCAAATAATTAAAATTTTTATTTTTAAATCTATTAATATCTAAATTATTAGAAACTTTTTCATCATCTTGATAATGAAAATAAAACTTAAAAATAGTATCTTCATCACTTAATATTTTATATTTATTATGTTTAACATCAAATTTATGATAAGCTACATCAACTAAAACAATTTTTCCATCTAAATTAATACTAGAACAAGCATGATCAACACTTTCACCTTTATAATTTTGATCTACTGTAACAATATTAGATTCAATACCAGCAATTCTAGCTAAAGTAGTATAAAGAACACCAAATTCAAGACACATACCTCTTCTAGTTTTAAAAGTCTTACTAGCAATTTGATAACGTTTTGTATTTTTATCATAAAAGAAATTAGAATCCATCCAATTAAAAATACTTAAAGCTCTATTCAGATTACCAACAGGATATTCAGAGACAAGATCATAAGTTTTACTTATCATTCCTGAATAAACACGAAATGGTTCTGCATGAAAGTTTAATCTATAAGAATTTTCATTAACTCTTTTTCTAAAAGAAAATTCATCTTCAATAATATTATTAACTTTTGGTATAATAATATCAGATAATTCAGTCATGAAATAAATTTAATTTTAAAATTTAAAAGCTAATTCCAATTTTTTTCGAAAATCTTTCATTTTTTCCGCAAGAAATAAATTTATATAGCTAGATTATACCAAATTAGTATGGAAATAAATAAAGAATTAATATTAAAAGTTGCTAAAAACTCAAGATTAAAGCTTACAGAAAAAGAAGCTGAAGAATTTGTTCCGCAATTCAAAGAAATTCTAAATTCATTTTCAAAATTAGATGAAATAAAGACAGAAAAAGTAAAACCTAGTTTTCATCCTATAGAAATTAAGAATCATCTAAGAGAAGATATAGTAAAAGAATCAATAGAAACAAATGAATTATTAAAAAATACAAAAAACAAAAAAGAAAATTATTTCTTAGGACCAAAAGCACTATGAAAGCACTATCAATGAAACAGCCAGTACCAGAATTGATTTTACAAAAAAGAAAAACAATAGAAACTAGAACTTGGAAATCAAATTTTTTAGGAGAATTTTACTTACATGCTTCAAATAATATTATGCAGTCAATGATAGACAAATTTCAATTAGATAAAGAAAGATTGGTTATGGGTGCTTTAGTTGGTAAAGCTGAAATAAAAAGTTTAAAAATTTATAATAATTTAGAAGAATTTAATAAAGATTTTAATAAACACCTACTTGAAGTTCCTAAAAAACTTCCGACCTATGGTTATATTTTAGAAAATGTTCAAAGATTAGAAAAACCAATTAAATTAAAAGGTAAACTAAATTTCTTTGAGATTGAAAAATGAAAGTTCAAGAATTTATAAAAAAAGTTCAAGATAAAGATATAAACATAGTTGAACATATTCATAAAGTTTTAGAAGAATGTAAAAAAATAAATAAAGAATACCATTATTTAAATACAATTTCAGAAGAACTAGCTTTAAAGCAAGCTGAACAAATTAAAAAAAATCCTAAAGGAAAACTAGCAGGGCTTCCAATATCAATTAAAGATTCAATCTGTGTAAAAGATATAGAAAGCACAGCAGGTTCTAAAATATTAAAAGGATATAAACCTTATTTTCATGCAACTGCAGTTGAGAAAGCAATTAAAGAAGGAGTAATAATAATAGGAAAAACAGCACAAGATGAATTTGGTTTCGGAGGTTTTTCTACAAATGCAGGAGTAGACTTTGAAATACCTTTAAATCCATTTGATAAAAATAGAGCAACTGGTGGTAGTTCTGGTGGTGCTGGAGGTTTAACTCAAAAAGCAAGTTTTCCTAATATTGGATTAGGTGAATGCACAGGTGGAAGCATAGAAAGTCCTGCAAGTTTTTGTGGGGTCTTTGGTTTAGTTCCTACATATGGAAGAGTTTCTAGATATGGTTTAATCGATTATGGAAATTCTTTAGATAAACTTGGACCATTAGGAAAAAATATTTATGATTGTGCATTAATGATGGAAGTAATTTCTGGTTATGATGAAAAAGATTCAACATCATTAAACAAAGAAGTTGATTCTTACACAAAATATTTAAAAAAAGATATCAAAGGTTTAAAAATTGGAGTAATAAAAGAAGCTTTTAGTGATGGAACTGATAACTCTGTTAAAAAAAATGTTTGGAATGGAATTAAAAAATTAGAAAAACAAGGTTGTACATATAAAGAAATTTCCTTACCAATAACAATGAAATATGGAATATCAACATATTATACATTAGCAACAACAGAAGCATCTACTAATCTTGCTAAATATTGCGGCATGAGATATGGTGCTAGTGAAGAAATAAAAGGAAATTTTGATGAATATTTTACAAATGTAAGAAGTAAAAATTTTGGTAAAGAAGCTAAAAGAAGAATCATGCTTGGAACATTTGCAAGAATGTCTGGATTTAGAGATGCTTATTATATTAAAGCTGCTAAAGTTAGAAGTTTAATTATTGAAGAATATAAAAAAGCTTTCAATAATTTTGATATTTTAATAACTCCAACAATGCCAATTCTTCCTCCAACATTTAAAGAATTAGAAAAATTAACACCATTACAAGATTACATGATGGATATAATGACAGTAAGTCCAAATCTAGCAGGCTTACCTCATATAAATATTCCAGTTGGTTTTGAAAAATCTTTACCTATAGGAATGATGATAATTTCTGATCATTTACAAGAAGGAAAATTAATTCAAGTTGGAAAAGAATTTGATAATTAAAAAATAAAGAAGACTACCAGTCTCCTCCGCTATCATCATCCATAGTCTCACTATCATCATCTTTATCACTTTCAAACTCATCTTCATCTTCCAAATCTAGGTCTTCATCTAAATCTAAATCATCTTTAGCCTTATCATCTTCCTCTTCTTCTATATGTTTATGCTTGTGCTTCTGAGCAGCAATTTGAAAAAGAAAATTATCAAATATATTTATTTGCCATTGTCCTATAATTCCATACATTGTTTTTTATCCCCCTCATCATAAGATGAATCTTGTTGCATAGCTTCTTGTTTTAAGTTTATATATTTTTTGGTTTATTTTTTCTTAAATTTAGTATATAAATAAAATCCTAGACCTATTACTGCTACAAGTGCAGCAATATATATTATATTTTTAATAATCATTATCAATATCCACAATATAATAAAGTGAATTATAGCTAAGATTAAACTAACTATAAATATTATTGAATCTACTGCACCATCTATAAATTTACCAATAAATGGAATTTTCCTTACAAAATTAGATAAAACAGAAATTGGTCCAAATATTAAATTATATCCAACTAATAAAATTATAAATGCAATTATTCTTAATAACCAAGCAATAAATCTGTCTTGAGATTTTAAATAATCATATGTTGATTGATAATCTTTAGTAGATACAAGTAAATATTTTTTCTTTCCACCATCACTAATAACATGTCCATCAGATTTACCTGCAACTAATAAATTAACTCCATCTTTAATATAATTCATATTTTCTCTATGATTAACATCAATTTGTCTCTCATATTTATCAGAACCAACTATTTTAGCATTGTCAGGATTTAAAACTTTAAAATTACCTACAGAAAAAGCTGAAAATTTATTTTCACTTTTAACAACATTCCATTCACTTTCATTAACTGAATAACATTGTTCACAAACTTCTTCATCATTACTATCTCTATGACAATCTTGGCCTTTAGTTTCAATAATTTTCTGATTTTCAGAAAGTTTTCCACAATAATCCTTTACAGTGTATTGCAATTCTTCTAATTCATAATCATAATATAAACAATTTCCAGAAATTTTATTTTCATAACAAACCATTTGATTATTAGCATTAGCAATTCCATTAGTTCTTATGTAACCTGAAACTACGCTATTTGATAATACTTCTTTACTATGTGAAAATATTTTAGCAGAATTCTGACTCTCTGCAAACCATAAAACAGTTGGTGCTAAAAGTAATATTATTAATATGCCAATAAAGACCCCAACTATACTTCTAAAAATAACTGAAATAGGATTAGAAGATGCTCTTTGAATTTGACCTGCACCAGGAACCATAACAAAAAGCTTCAATTATTAATATATAACCTTTATGATAGGTAAACTTTACTTATAAGTAGTAAAAAGAGAAAGCTTTATAAATTATTAAAATTCATTTTTAGAAAATGGAAGAAAGAAATTATGTTGCAATTTATAGAGAAGGAATTGATAAACCCATGGGAGCAGTAAGAAGTTATAAAATTGCAGAAGGAGTCTTATCAATATTTGGAAACACAGGATCAAAACTGTACGCAATGCCAATAACAAAAAAAGAAGCAGAAGAAATTGGTATAAAATTTACAATGGATTCAGAAAGAAGATTAGAACAATTACTAAGAAAAGCTAGAGGAGAAAAATAAAATGAGTGTAAAAAAATATTTATTAAACAAAGCAGATAAATTAGCTTGTGCAGGAACAGTTGTAGTATCTGCATTAACATTAGGACAATTTCCACAATATATTGCACAATATGTTCAAAGATTAGGTGGAACTATTGATGAAGATAGAAGAATAGCAAAAGACGAAAAAATGCATTCATTAAATATAAGAGCTGATGATTTAGAAAGAAGTTTGAATTTAATTAATAATTCTTCAGGTTTAGGAAAACTAACAACTTTTGTAGGTAATGCAGATTGGGATATTGCAAAAAGAGCTTATCAAAATTATACTCCTGGAATGACTTTTAATTATGAAGGTTTATTATATTCTGGAGTTGGTGGGTTAACTGGTTTTGGTTTATATGAATTAGTTACAGGCACAGGTAAATTATTAAGAAGAAAAAAAGAAAAAGAATAAAATGACAACTCAAAGAGCTCCAACTTATAGAAGTGTAGAAAGAGAATTAGATCTAGAAGATTTAATTCCTGGTGATAGAGTAAGAGTGCAAATTGCAGAAAAAATAATACCAATGACTTATGAAAAGATGGTTCATGGTAATGGTCAAGAAAGATTAAATTCAAAAAGTGAAATATATTTTATAGAAATTCCAGGAGATTATAATAAAGAAGATAAATCAGTATTAAATGTTTGGACTTCACTAGTAAAAACAATGCAATTTCCTGATAGACATATTTATTTAGATAGATTACATAGAAATATAGAAAGAATAGATCAAGATCATACTAGATATAATAGTGTAAAAAGTTTAATTGATTTATTAGAGAATTAATACAGTAAGACTTATAAGAACATTAAAAATTATTTTCTTATGTCAAACATACCAAAAGACATTAAACAAATTGAAGAAACAGTTTGGGAAATACCAACTAGTTTTAAACAAGGTATGAATGTTCCAGCAAGAATTTTTGCAACTAAAAAATTATTAGATACAATGGATCCTGGAGTATTTGATCAAGTAACAAATGTAGCATGTCTGCCTGGAATACAAAAATATGCAATGTGTATGCCAGATGGTCATTGGGGTTATGGTTTTCCAATAGGTGGGGTTGCTGCAATGGATGCAGAAAATGGAGTAATCTCACCTGGTGGAATTGGTTTTGATATTAATTGTGGCATGCGTACATTAGTTACAAATCTTACAATAAAAGATGTTCAACCTAAAATAAAAGAAATAGTAAATACTTTATTTCAAACAGTTCCATCTGGAGTTGGTTGTAAAGGTTTTGTAAAAATGAATAATAATCAATTTAATGAAGTAATGGAACAAGGAATAAAGTGGTGTATTGATAATGGTTATGGTTGGAAAGAAGACTTAGATAGAATTGAAAGTAATGGAAAAATAGAATGGGCTGATTCTTCAAAAATTTCTCAAAAAGCAAGACAAAGAGGAATAGAACAGCTTGGAACTTTAGGTTCAGGAAATCATTATCTAGAAATCCAGCACATTAAACCAGAAAACATTATAGATGAAAAATTAGCAAAAAAATTTGGAATTTTCAAAGATCAAATTGTAATAACTTTTCATTGTGGTTCTAGAGGATTTGGACATCAAGTAGCTACAGATTATTTAAAAATATTTGAAGAAGCAATGAAAAAATATAATATAAAAGTAAATGACAGAGAATTAGCTTGTGCTCCTTTCCAAAGTCAAGAAGGTCAAGATTATTATAAAGCAATGGCATGTGCTGCAAACATGGCTTTCTCAAATAGACAAGTTATTTTACATAGAATAAGAGAAGGCTTTGAAAAAATTTTCAAGATGAAATCTGAAGATCTAGGAATGCATTGCATCTATGATGTAGCCCATAACCTAGCTAGATTACAAGAATTTAAGATTGATGGTAAAAAAAGAAAATTAGTTGTTCATAGAAAAGGAGCAACACTAGCACAAGACCCAGGAAATCCAGAAGTTTCAAAATTATATAGAGATATTGGTTCACCAGTAATAATTGGTGGAAGTATGGAAACAGGTTCTTATCTTTTAGTTGGAACTGAAAAAGCAGATAAAGAAACATTTTCAAGTACAGCTCATGGTTCAGGTAGAACAATGTCTAGACATCAAGCTAAAAGAGAATTTAGAGGAGAACAATTACAAAAAGACATGGAATCTCGTGGAATTTATGTTAAATCAACTTCTATGTCTGGTTTAGCAGAAGAAGCTGGAGCTGCATATAAAGAGATAAATGATGTGATAGATGCACTAGCAAAATCAGGAATTTCTAAACCTGTAACAAAATTAATTCCAATTGGAAATCTAAAAGGATAATGAAATTAGAAAAAGATATTTTTGAATTACAAAAAGAAAGGCTAAAGAAAATAACAGCACCTAGTAAACCTTATTTATACAATTTTTTAAATAAGGAAATAATAGTTTATCCAAATGTTTTTTATCCAGGAACAGATACTGAATTAATAATAAAAACAATAAAATTAAATGGTAATGAAAGTGTTTTAGAACCCTGTTCTGGTACTGGAGTAATTTCATTGTTTATTTCTGATAAAGTTAAGAAAATAACTGCGACAGATATTAATCCTTCTGCAATAGAAAATATTAAAGCAAACATAGAAAAATTTAATCTAAAGAATATAGAAGTAATTAAAACAGATTTATTTCCAGAAACAAAAGAAAAGTTTGATTTAATAATAATAAATTTACCATACTCAGATAATAAAGCAAGAGATATAGTAGAAAAATCTATGTGGGATAAAGATCATAAAACAACAATAAAGTTTTTAAAAAAAGCAAGAGAATATATTAAAGAAAACGGAAAAATATATTTATCATGGGCAAATTTTGCTGATTTTAACTTTATTGAAAAAGCAGCAAAAGAAAACAATTGGAATATAAAACAAATTTCTGAATCTAATGGAAATAATTATATTTTTAGAGTTTATGAATTAAAATAATAAATTAATAAAAATAAAGCTACAAAAAAACTATATAAATAAGCTTAACTGTATAATTTAATGAAAAACAAAAGTATAATTTTAGGAATAATAGTAATTGTTGCAATATTATTAATTTGTGGATTATTTTTAATTTACCAAAGCCAAACTGCAGAAGCAAAAACAATAACAGTTGATGGCACTTATCATTCAACAGTTGAACCTGATCAAGTAGAAATAATTTTCAGAGTTTTAACAAGAGCAGATAATGCTCAAGAAGCACAGAAAAAAAACAGTGAAATATCTAATAAATTAATTAAATCTTTAAAAGAATCAGGTTTATCAGATAAAGAAATAGAAACTTTAGATTATAATAGCAACAAGAGAACAGTTTGGGAAAATAATAGTTATGTAGAGAAAGGCTATGAAGTAACAAACTCAATTAAAATTAAAACAAAAGAAATAAATAAAATAGGAACATTTATTGATTTAGCTTCAAAATCTGGAGTTGAAAATATAGATAGTTTAACTTTCACAATAACTGAAAGTAAAAAAGAAGAATTATACCAAGAAGCATTAGCTCAAGCTGGAAAAAATGCTAAAGATAGAGCAGATAAATTAGCTTCAGCAGTAGGATTTAAAATAAAAGGTATAAAATCTTTATATTTAAACTTCCCTACACCAATTTATTATGGTGGACCAGTTTATGCTACAGCTGAAAAAGATATGGCATTACAAACACCAATACCTCCAAAGTCTATCGATGTTGATGCAACTGTAAGTATAATTTATGAAATAAAATAGAAATTATTTTTTCTTTTTTATATTAAATCTTTCCAATTTTCTTTATAATAATTATATTTATTATTAAATTCTTCTTTAAGAGTTACTTCAATTTGTAAATCTTTAAATTTATTTTTAAGAATTTCTAAATCATTATTTTTATTCTCTTCATTAGACATTTTTTCTATCTCAATAATATAACCATAACCCTTAGTAAAATCAATCATAACACTTACTTGATCCCATCTAAAAGTATGTCTTGTCCTAAACCATTTAATCTGAATATTATAACCTAAAGATAAAAATAATTTTTCAAGTTTTTCAAAATCTTCCTTAGAAAATTTAATCTCTATCTCTTCCCTATAATCATCATGTATTTTTCCTTTTTTCATCCATATTTTTGAGAAAAAATTATTCTTTTGTATTCTAAGATCTTCTTTTGCATCAAAATAATAAGTCTCTTGATAATCTTCATTAATAAATTCAGAATTTTCTTTAAAGTATTTTAACAATTCTTCATATTTATCTTTAGAAATAAAACTTCTTAATTCAACTTCTATATCCATAATATAATAACAAAACAACTTCTTATATAGATTTCTAATATTTTGATTAACGTAAATAATATAAACAAGTTTCCTTAATTTATTAAAAGAAAAAGAGATGGATAAAATAATAAAGATTAAAGCTAGACAAGTTCTAGATTCTAGAGGAAATCCAACAATTGAATGTGAAATATTTACAAATAAATCAAAAGGTTCAGCAATAGTTCCATCAGGAGCATCAATAGGAAAATATGAAGCTCTAGAATTAAGAGACAAAGAAAAAGCATATCATGGTAAATCAGTTTTAAAAGCAATTAATAATATAAATAAAATAACACCAAAATTAATTGGAAAAGAAATAACAAAACAACAAGACATAGATAAATTATTAGATGAATTAGACGGAACTCCAAATAAATCTAACTTAGGAGCAAATGCAACACTAGCTGTTTCTCTAGCATCAGCAGTTGCAGCTTCTAACTCATTAAATAAACCTTTATATAAATACTTAGGAAATAAAACAAATTTACCAATTCCTTTTTGCAATATAATAAATGGTGGTAAACATTCTGAAGGAGATTTAAAAATCCAAGAATTCATGATTGTTCCAATAAAAGCAAAATCATTTTCAGAAGCAACACAAATGGTAGCAGAAATTTATTACACATTAAAAGAAGATATAGAAGATAAATATGGGAAATTAGCAACCCATGTTGGTGATGAAGGAGGATTTGCTCCACCAATTAAAAATCCTTATGAAGCTCTAGATCTAATTTCAAAAGCAATTGAAGAAAATAATTATAAAGAAAATGTAAAAATAGCAATTGATGCAGCAGCCTCAGAATTTTACACAGGAACACAATACCAAATAGAACAAGAAAAAGTTTTAAACTCAAATAAATTAATTGAATATTATAAAGATCTAATAAAAAAATATCCAATAATTTCTTTAGAAGATCCTTTTGATCAAGATGACTTTGAATCATATAGAGAATTAAAGAAAAAAATAAAAATTCAGATTGTTGGAGACGATTTATTAGTTACAAATAAAGATAGAATAGAACACGCAATAAAACAAAAATTATGCAATTGTTTATTATTGAAAGTTAATCAAATTGGAACTTTATCAGAAGCTCTAGAAGCATTTAAATTAGCATCAAAAGCTGGTTGGAAAACAATGGTAAGTCATAGAAGTGGAGAAACAGAAGATACTTTTATTTCTGATTTATCTGTAGCTCTAGGTTGCGGTCAAATTAAATTAGGAGCTCCTTGTAGAGGAGAAAGAACTTCTAAGTTTAATAGATTATTAATAATAGAAGAAGAATTAGGTAAGAAAGTTAAATATTCTAAATTTTAGTTACTAAATAGTAGTAATAAATAGAAAGCTTTATAAAGTTTAAAATTTATTAATTTATATAAAATTTATAAGGTAATAAAAATGGCAATGTCAAGAGGAGCAGCTACAGCTGCTACAATAGGTTTAGTAAGTTTATTGGGAATAGGAATAGGACCTTGCAGGCAAGCAGGCAATCAATATATTGATTATGCAACTTATAATTCTGGCTGTAATTACGGTATTGGTCCAGGAACTAATTATGAAAATGTATTGGGTGCTGCATTTTTAGGATCTTTAGTTGGTTTATTATATTTAGGATTAAGAGGGGGATTAACAGAAAGAAGAGATAGAGAAGAATAATTTTAAGATTCTACAATTAATTTCCCTTCCATACCTAAAGCTCTATGACTTCCAACACTACAATAATAAGTAAATGTTCCAACATTATCAGCAGTAAATTCTAAAGTTTCACTTTGTCCTTTTCTAAGAATATTAGTTCTTATACTTAATTCATCAATAACAAAATCATGCATCATATCATCTGCAATAAAAGTAATTTTTACTCTATCACCTTTACTTACTCTAATTTGTGAAGGATTATATTTAAAATTAGCACCTGTAACTACAAATTCTTTTACAGTATTTATAACATTTGAATTACCTAAATTCTGATTATCAGTTAAATTTTTTACAATATTAGTTGTAGGAACTGTATGATTTTCAATTTGATCATTAGATACAATATTATTACTTACAATAGAATTATTAGTACAACCAAATAATACAAGAAAAATTAAAATTAAAAATACACTAATTATTTTCATAAAAATAAAAGTAATAACAAATATAAAAAGGTTTCAATTATCATTCATAATCAATATAAACATGTTTTCCTTTTATATATTTTATAATTGAAATAGCAGCATTACATCCTTCTCCAGCACTAACAATAGCTTGAGCATTACCACCAGTACAATCTCCAGCAGACCAAATACCTTGAACATTAGTTTTACCTTCTTTATCAATTTTAAGATCTAAACCAATTAAGTCTAAACCCAATCTATTAGCAAAACTTAAAGCAGAAGTTGTACCTAATGCAATAAAAGCACCATCAAAATTTTCAATTTTTCCATTATCAAGAACTAAACTATTTAAAACATTTTTATTTCCAGTTCTAAACTCAATAACTTTTTCTTTTCTAATATTAATTTTATTTTTCTTAATATCTTTCATTAAAGTTTCAGAAAATTCATGATCTCTACCATTTGTAAATATTGTAATATTTTTAGTATAAGTTAATAATTCTAAAGCTTCACCAGCAGCTAGATTTTTACTTCCAATTAAAGCAACTTTTTTATTTTTAAAAAATAAACCATCACAAACTACACAATAAGAAACTCCTTTGCCAGTTAATTCTTTCTCATTTTTTATATTACTCATTCTATATGCTTTGCCAGGTGTAAGAATTAAAGTTTTAGATTTAAATTCTTTTTTTGTATCTGTTTTAACTAGAAAATTTTTTTCACTTTTTTTATCAGCACTTATTACTTCTTC
>JAHFKB010000017.1 GCA_023245565.1 archaeon | reverse complement strand
TATAGTGCCCCCTTTATCTTCAACTTTTTTTGATGCTAATGCAGAAACAAATTTTGCATTAACTTTTAATTTAACATCTAATTTCCCACCACCAAGTAATTTTTGATATCCTAATTTTTCTAAATCAACAACATAAAAATCTTTATCTTTTGTAACTAATTTTTTAGAAACATAATAATCTAATTTACTTTGTAAATTATCTAAATTAATAGCTTTAACTATTCTAATCATTTTCTGAGGTCTATTAAAACCATGTCTTCCAAAATATTCATTACCATATAATTTCAAAATAGTAGGTTTTTTCTGGTCAGCTCTTTTACCGCTTCCAGCCATTCCTTTTCCACCCCTATTACCTGCTCCTCTATGTTTTTTCTTTGCACCCCAGCCATGAGTATGTGTTCCTCTCATTCTAGAAAATTTTCTTCTTTTATTGACTGTCATTTTTACAGCATCCTCTTAATCAAATTATTTATATTATCTTTTCTATAACCTAAAGCTCCGCCTAAACTAAATTGTTTTTTAATTCCATTTCTATCAAATCCACCTTTTGGAGGAGTTAATCTAAAAAAACATTTTAAACCAGGAACATCTTTTAATTTAATTTTCGCATTAAAGAAATTTTTTGTAAATTCATCAAAACCCATCTTAGATTTTTCTTTCAAATATTGTTCTGTTAATGATTTATTTCCAACTATTCTTCCTCTCTTTTCCAATAATAATCTAAAAGTAGGTTCATCGATTTCTCCCCATGTAATATAATCTTTTAAAAGAACTAACATTCCTAAACTATTTTTATTATTTTCAACAACAGCACAACTATTTTTTCTAACTAATTTAAGCATCTGTAAAGTATCAATAAGTTTTTGGTTCATACCTATAGCTCCCCTAATTTGAATTGCTGCTAATTTCATAATTATTTACTAAGTGTTGGTCCTTCAACAACACCTGCCTCCTTGATAAATTCTTCTCTCATTTTAACCCTAGTTAAATTTCTTAAAGCAAAAAAACAAGCTTTGAAAAAGTTTAATTTTGTAGATGTTTGTCCTTTAGTTTTTGTATAAACATCTTTTATACCTGATAAACCAATTAAAGTTCTAGTTTTTCTTTCAGCTTTAATTCCAGTACCTCTTGGTGCTGGCATAAGATTAACAACAACACTTCCAGATCTTCCACTTACTTTAAATGGAATAGAATGTGGTGTCTTACAATCACAATCCCATGAACCACAAGCCCTTCTAATTTTAATAATATTTAATTTTGCTGTTCTCATTGCTTTTTCTCTTGCAGGAACAGTTTCTAAAGAACTGCCAAAACCTACACCAATAAATCCATTTCTATTGCCAGCAACAGCAAAAGCAGAAAATGTAATTGTATTACCTTCAGATGTTTTTTTCTGAGTTTGTTTCCAAATACTTCCTTTACCACCACCAAATTTACCTTTACTTTGTCCAACTTCTAATAATTCAACATGTAAATCTGGTAATAAAGCATCAACTATTTCAGGTTCTAAGATTCTATATCCTTTATCAAGAATTTCTCCGAGATCTGTAATTTCTCTATTCTTAACTTTCTTACCTAATTCAGTTTTAGGTTTCCAGTTATCTATATTAAATGAATTACTTGCCTCCATCTTTAATTATTTTATTCTTGACCTCCTCAAAATGTTTAACTAATTCTTCAGGTTTTAATCCTAATTTTAAATATTGTGAAAATTGTTTATTATAACTTTCTTTTCCTTTTAATTTAGAAGCATATTCTTGAATATGTTTTCCACTAATTCTTTCATCACTAGGTAAAACATCTTCTGAAACTGGAATTTTTAAATCAGCATCTAATAATCCTTTAATAACAGCAAAAAAACTTGAACCTTTAACAATCCTAACAAGCCCAAGATCAATAATAGCAGAATTAAAACCTTTTTTCTTAGCTCTTAATCCACATAATAAACCTAAAAGATAAGCAGAAGGTAAATTTCCTCTATGAGATTTCCATCCAAATTTAATTAAATCTCTAGTATAAGCTGAAGAAACAACTTTATCTCCTTTATCTTCATATTTAACTAACTGTGCTGAAAAATTATTTAATCTTCTTCTTAAAACTAATCTTAGTTGTCCAGAAGAAAGAAGTCTTAATCTAGATCTATAATCTGTTTTACCTTCTCTCTTCCTTCTATAATTCAATGTGTAAGCTTTTCCTTTTTTCATTTTTTAACCCATAATGAATTTTCTGTCAAATAAAGTTTTATATGTCTTCTGCTTCTGAAAAATCCACCTTTAGCTTTAGATCTAAGATGTGAATAAGTTTGTCTTGTGATTTTTCCTTTAGCAATTAAATCATAAAATAATTCTCTTTGTGCCCTTATCCTATGTATCCATGCTTCTTTTCTTCCCAAACGTGATGTGATTTTTCCTTTTTTAGAACCAGGTCCTGATCTTCTGCCTTTACGTTTTTGTTTTAATACTGCTCTAAATCTTCCTCTAGAAACTCCTTTTTTTTGTTTAACAAGAATAACACCTGTAGCTACTAATTTTTTAATATCCTCTCTAGTAATAGCTTCTTTGATTTCAGTATTTTTAGCAGGATCAAACCACACTCTACCTAAACCTACCTTCAATATTTTAGATGCAATTAATTTTTTATTTCTTAGATTCATCTTTCTTTTCCTCTTTAGGTTTTTCTACTTTACTAGCTTCTTCAATTTTTTTCTTTTTTTCTTCTTTCTTAACTAAAGATTCTTTCTTTTTTGAATTTAATTTTTCATTAACTTTGCTTAAGAAAGTATCAATATCTTTCATACCTGAAATATTTAATTTTCTTTTCTTAACTTCATTTAATATCAAGACCTTTTTCTTAGTACCAACAGTGCTTGAAATAACTATAACATCTTCACTAGTAACTTTTTCTAAATCTTTAACATTTGAAACTAAAATTGGTTTTAATCCTTTCCAAGTTAAACCTCTAACACCCCTAGGACCACTATAACCTGTTGAAGGAATCATACCATGTCCTCTAAATCCTCTTCTTAATTTACTGTGAATACCTTTAGGTTTTCTCCATTCTCCTCTAAATTGTTTGAATATGTTAGTATCTTGTCTTTGAAATAAAGGTTTCCTAGATTTAATTTTATTTCTAACACTTAATTTATTTTTATTCATCTTCATCTCCAGGTTTTAAAATTATATAACAACCATCTTGGAATATTCTTCTATCTCTATTTGTAATTCTAGTTGTCTGCTCTATAGTTGCAGCAGTTTGTCCAACTCTTTCTTTATCTAAACCAGTAATCAAAATAATATCACCTTGAACTTGAACTTTTACCCCATCCATAATGGGAGCTTTTCTAGGAACTTTTTCACCTAAAAAATTCTTAATTGAAACATTATTTCCATCTAAACTTACATTCATTGGAAAGTGGCCAGAACAAATTTTAACTTTTGCAGTATAACCTTTAGTTACTCCAAAAAACATATTTTTAATATGGGCTTTATAACTATTCATTGTCATTTTATCTTTTTGAGAAAATTTTATTCCTTCTTTAGTATTAAATAAAATTAAATTTCCTTCTTTAGTAATTTTAACTCTTGGATTTACAAAAGTACGTTCTAAAATACCTTTACTGGCTTTAATATTTACTTTATTATTAACTACTTCAAAATTTATTCCTTCTGGAATTTCCAATTGCGTAGTATAAATTTTTTTCTGATCCATTTTAATAACAATAAGCTACTAACTTTCCTCCAATGCCTTTATCTAATGCTTTTTTATATTCCATAACTCCACTAGATGTTGTAACAATAAATAAACCAAAACCTTTAGCAGGTAAATATCTTTTTTCAAACATTTCATAATTGTCTTTTGTAATTGAAAATCTAGGTTTAACAACTCCAGACCTATTAATATTTCCTAATAAATTTACTTTAATTATTCCACCACCAGTTTTATTTACAACTTCATAATTTCCAATATACTTATTTTCTTTAAGTATCTCTAAAATAGAAATTAACATTTTAGAGACAGGTCTAATTAAACATTCCTTCTTTCCTTTCTTTTCACAATTCAAAATGTTTGACAAACAATTTGCTAATGGATCATTTAAGCTCATTTATCCTCCTCAACTAAACTTTTTGAAACCAATTTGTTTAGCATCCTCCCTAAAACACATTCTACATAGATGAATACCATAACTCCTTATATGTGCACCAAACCTACCGCATCTCTTACATTTTCTAAGTCCAATACCAGTAGTTCTAATTTTAGGAGAATTATGTTTCAAAAATTTTTTTAACTTTGCAGGCTTAGCCTCAAGTTGTTTAAATGCTTTCTTAAAATCTTTAGTAGTCATTCTTCATCACCAACACTAATTTTAAATTTTTCTTTTACAAATTGAATTGCTTCTTCATTATTAATTCTATGAGAATTTGGAATTTTTCTTTTCATAACACTTCTATTTTTAATTCTAAATCCAGGTCTTGCTAAAGTAACAGCAACTTCTAAACCAATAACACCAATACTTGGATCATATTCAACTAAAGGTATATCAATATATTCTGCTATACCAAATGAAAAGTTTCCATAATTATCAAATTTCCTTCTTAAAATTTTACCATCTACAGCTTTTAATAAATTAATTAAAATTTCTTCAGCTCTTTTACCTCTAACAGTAACTTTACAAGCTATTTGTAAATTTGGTCTAACACCCCATGTAGGAATTCTTTTATTAGTTGTAGTTGCAACAGACTTTGCTCCTGTAATACTTTTAAGTAATTTCATAGCTTTCTCAAGTTTATCTCCAGGACTTCCAACACCAATATTAAGAGTGATTTTATCAACTCTTATCTGCTTCATAGGATTCATTTTTTAACCTCCAGATTTATTTCTGGTTTAGTTTTACCTAAAACAAAAGCATATTTCATAAGAGTAATATATTCATTACCATCAATTTCAACAAGTACTTTAGGTTGTTGTAAATCTTTAGATTTTAAAACTTCTTTAACTTTAGCTAAACTTCCGATGTGAGAACCACCGCTTAAATAAACTAATGATCCTTTTTCTAAGTTCAAAATTTTACTTACTTTTTTACTATGTAAATCAAATAACACACTATCTCCAACCCCACCAGAAAATTTATCTTCTAAAATATTTCTTCCATCATGGAATGTTAATTGTAATTTGCCGCCTCTAATAATTGTTTTTCTAATTAATCTTAATAATTTTAATTTACCTTCATCTTTTTTCATCAATGTTAAAATGAATTTTCCATTTTTATCATAAATAATTCTATAAGACTCATTTAATTTTGGAACTTCTACAATATCCATTAAACCAACAGGGAAACGATGTTCTTTTCTTACAACACCATCAACTAAAATATTTCCTTCATTCAAAACTTTTTTAATTTCTTTAATTGTTTTTGCATATTCTAAAAGGTCTCTAAGTAAAAATGATAATGTAAAACTTCCATTTAATGGGTGTGGTCCAGGCATAGGTCTAGCTATCCATTTGCTAGTCTTTCTACTAACATTCCAGCTTTTTGGTGATGCTATTCTAGATAAATGATTTTGTACCATTTTTTATTTCCTCTCCAACGCTTCCTTTCTAAGTTTATCTTCAAGATTTAATTCCATAATCATTAAGTTAGATGGATGAAATGCAACTTGAATTTTATTTCCATCTTTTTTTACAAGATTTAAATTTTCAAGGTAAACTTTTTTATGTTTTAAATTTACTTTAGTAACATTTGCAATTTTTCCTTTAAATTGTCCAGTCATAACTTTAATTTTATCTCCTTTTCTAACAGGGAAATTTCTTTTTTGATATTTAATTTTTAGATCTTTATTTAATCTTACACTCATTAATTTTCTAAGTATATGTAATGGAGCATTATAACTATACTTTCTTTGTTTTCTAGGATTTTTACTTCCACTCCAACTTTTACTCCATGTTTTCATATCTAAACAACCGCCTTAGCTATTTTTGCAACTGCAGGCCATCTACCAACAACTTCTCTTGCTATTGGTCCTTTAACCAAAGTACCTTTTGGATTGCCTTTATCATCCTTAAGTACAATTGCAGCATTATCTTCAAATTTAATTCTCATACCATCTGCTCTTCTATATTCTTTTTTTTGTCTAACAATAACAGCATTAACAACTTTTTTTCTCATTTCTGGATTTCCACTTCTAACTGAAGCAGTTATAAAATCTCCAACTCCACCTCTAGGATTTCTACCTTTAACACCTTTACCACCTCTAAATGAAATTATAAATAATCTTTTAGCTCCTGAATTATCACATGCAACTAAGTAACTTCCTCTCTGTAATCCTTTAGTAATATTTGCTTTTATTGCTTTCATTCTACCCTCTCAATAATTACAAAAGTTTTTGTTTTACTTATTGGTCTTGATTCAATAATTTTAACTTTATCTCCAATCTTCGCACCAATGCACATTGGATTATGAACTTGTAATCTACTTCTTCTTTTTTCATATCTCTGATATTTTGGTAAGAAAAATAATCTTTCCCATTCAACTACTGCAGTTTTTTGAGCATTATTTCTAACAACTGTTCCAACAAATTCTCTACCTCTAACTTTCAAACCACCATGGAAAGCACAATGTCTATCATTGCAAATTTCTTGTGGATTTTTTACATTCAAACCAATGTCAATAGTTTTATTCATTTTTAATAACCTTCTTCAATCTGTCTTCTGATTTTCCAATTAATTTTTTTCCATCTAATAAAAACAATGTATTTCCATTGTTAACCTTTAACATAACATTTCTTTTATCTATCATTTTTTTATTATTCAATACCAGCATGTTTTTTGTTTCGTCAATGATTTTACCTTTTAGTCCAACCAAGTTTTTATTACTTGATTCTATCACTTCAACAGTGCTTCCTATTAATTCTCCTTTGAATGACATCTTAACGAACCATCTTAACTATAATTGAATTTTCATTAAAACCAAGTTTGATAAGTTCATTCTTAACTTTTTCAACATGGCTACCTTGTAATTCGATTATGTTGTTTTTAGATGTTCCACCACAAGCAAGTTTAGTTTTCAACTTTTTTGCTAGATCTTTGATGTCTATTGTTTTTCCATCAAGACCTTCAACAGTAGTTGCTAACTTACCAAACCTTCTCTTAACAACGCTTACAGTGATTTTCTGTTCTTCTCTAGCAAGCGTCTGGCAGACACAAAGGTCTTTAGGCAAACTGCATACATTGCATACTTCCATAACTTTACTGGTCACCTCCGGTTTTTATTTTCTGATTCATTTTTGTTAATATTCTAGCAATTCCTCTTTTCAAAGCTCTAATTTTTCCTGGATTTTCAGGAGGAGTTCCTCTTGCAACTTGTGATTTTAATTTCATTAATTCTTTCCTCATCTCACTAATTTTAACATTCATATTTTCTTTACTCATTCCTTTTAATTCACTTTTCTTTAGCACTGACATCTTCTACTTCCTTAGGTTTTTCTTTCTGTTCAGATTTTTTTTCTGATTTTTTTTCACTAGTATGATTTTTTTTATCTTCAGTTTTCTTTTCAGTTATAACTTCTTCTTTAATCTCAATTTTTTCTTCATCTTTTTTTACAACTTGTTCTGGTTTTTTCTCTTCAGTTTTATATTTAACATCATCAGGTAAAATTATTTCAGCATGTAAAATACTTACTTTAACACCAATAGTTCCGCTTCTCAAATTACAATATTCATAAGACCTATCAACATAATTAGCAGATATATCTCCAGATTTTTTTAAATATCCTGCTGAAAATCTCCAAGTTTTAGCTCTTTCACTTGGAACTCCTCTTCCACCAATTACAACTTCTATTCCTCTAGCTCCAGCTTTCAATGCATCTTCTAAAGCTCTGTAAGCCATTGCTTTAAATCTTTTAGGACCAAATCTTTCAAATCCACTCATCAAAGATCTAGCAACAGAAGCTGCATCAACATAAGGATTTTCTATTTCAACAACTTCAAGTTGAGGGTTTTCCATATTAAATTTAGTTTTTAATATATCAGTAAGTTTCTTTATGTTTGCACCTCTTTTACCAACAATCATTCCAGGTCTTGAAGTATAAACACTTATTTTTTCTCCTAAGGGAGTTCTCTGCATCATAATATGGCTACAACTAATTCTTCCTAAATAACCAAATATAAAAGTTTCAATTTCTTTTTCCTTTAATTTTTGTGCAACTATTTGTCTCTCAATCATTTTTTAACACCTTGACTTTGTGATTTTTTTTCTTCAACAATTAAACTTACATGAGTATTTTTCATCTTGGCTCTTCCTTTTCTACCGAAATGCCATCTAGCTTCTCCCTTATCAGCTTTTGCATGAACAATAATTAAATCATTAACATTCAAACCTTTATTTTGTGCATTTGCTTCAACTGAATCTAATAAATTTAAAAAAGCTTTACTTGCATTAATCGGATATCTTCCTGAAGCCATTCCAGGTTTATGTCCTAGATCTGCATTAAATCTTTTTATTGGAAGTGCTCTCTTCATATTAAGAACATCATGCAAAATTCTTCTAGCTTGAACTAAATTTTTTCCTTTAACTGCACTACAAATTTCTACTGACATTTTAGTAGATATGGGTACTGACTTTGCATTTACCACTGCAGTATTAGTTTTATTATCCATTTTTATTTCACACTCATAGCAGCACTTGATTTAGTTGCACCAATACCTGGAGCACTGTGCTCAACTTTCTTTCTTGTAATAGCAAATTCACCTAAATATTTTCCAAGCATTTCATAAGTTATCTCAACAGGAACAAATTCTTTACCATTATAAATATGTAAAATAACTCCAACTAATTCAGGAATAACTATCATATTTCTACAATGAGTTTTAACTGGTTTCTTTAATTTCCCATCTTTAGACATTTTAACTTTTAATAATAATTTTTTATGTTGTGGATTTAATCCTCTTTTCAAACTTCTTCTAACTCTTGATGGAGCTATCTTCATAAAATCCTGTAAACTCATTAATTTTAATTCATCAAAAGTTTTTCCTTTGTAAGTAAATTCTTTTTTTACCATTTTTATCGTATTTTACCTGTTCTCCTTGCTCTTACTTGACCTACTTTTCTTCCTGGAGGAGCATGTCTAGGTGCAACACTTGGTTTTCCCATATGTCTTCCTCTACCAGAACCAAATGGATGTTCAACAGCATTCATCGCTACAGCTGAAACTATAGGATATAATTTTCCTTTAGCCCTCATTGCATGCCATCTCTTACCAGCTTTAATAAATGGTTTTTCTAATCTTCCAGCACCAGCAACTGTACCAATTGTTGCTCTGCAATTTCCACTAAATTCTTTTTCTTTTTTACTTGGCATTAATAATTTTACTTTATTTCCAGTTTTAGTTAAAACTTTTGCAAAAGTTCCAGAAGATCTAACAAATTTCCCACCATCTCCAAATTTAGATTCAATATTATAAATTAAAGTTCCCTCTGGAATATCTGATAATTGTAAAGTATTTCCTTTTTTAGGTTCACTAGTTTTTCCACCAACAATAACATCACCGATTGAAACTCCATCTGGTGCAATCATATAATAAACTTCTCCATCTTCATATTTTACAACAGCTAATGGTGCAGTATGACTAACACTATTAACTATATCTATAACTTCTCCAACATGATTTGTATCTTTTATTTCTCTATGTTTAGCTCTAGCAAGATATCTATGACTAGGTGCAATAAATCTTCTTGTTGCTCTTCCTCTTCTCTGTGCAATAATTCTCTTTCCCATTTTTACATTAAACCTAACCTTGTCATTATATCTATAGCTGGATTATTTTGACTTAATTTTACATAAGCTCTTTTTTCTCCTCTATTTGTAACAAATGTATTTACTTTAACAACTTTTACTTCAAATAATTTTTCAACAGCTTTTTTTATATCTACTTTTTTTGATTTTAAATCTACGACAAATAATAATTTATTTTCTTTTTCCATAATTCTAACAGCTTTTTCAGTTGCTAGTGGATGACTTATAACTTGATTCATTTTTTAACACCTAAAAATAATTTATCCTTACCTAAAATATTTAAAGCTCCTTCAGTAAATATACATTGTCTTGGCATTCCATAACCTAAAGATAATGCACCTGCATTAATACTTTTTACATCTACAACATCATAACCTGCAAGATTATTAACTGCTTTAACAGCATCACAATTTTTAGAAACAACAAGTAATGCATTTTTCTTATATCTAATCGCTCTTCCTCTAGATTTTGCTCTTCCAGCATTTTTTCTTTTAACAGCCTCAACACTAAATCCTAATAATTTTAAACTATTTATAATATCTTTAGATTTTTTCAAACTTTCAAATTTATCTTCAACAACAACTAATTTAGCTTTAGTTGCAACACCATTCATTGCACTTCTAATTGCTTTTCTTCTTTCTTTAATATTAATTTTTAAATCCCAAACTTTCGTTGCTTTAGGAGGATGAGCTCTTCTTCCACCAACAGTACCCGGAGAAATTGCACCAACCCAACCAAATTGCATACCTCTTCTCCACATAGTTTTTCTTGAAACTCTTGAAATTCCTTTACCATATGCTCCTTTGTAATCTCTTCTTCTTCTTGAAATTTTTGCAGAATAACCTTGACCAGCTTTTGGCATTGCACCATAAGGTTGTCTTTTATGACTAAATATAGAAAGTACTGCTCTATTAACTAAATCAGGTTCATAATCTTCATTAAATTGTTCTGGCAATTCTACAGATTTTAATTTTTTTCCATCTAAAGAAAATAAATCTGCTTTCATTGTTTACTCTCCTGACTAACATATTGTAATTCAATACCTTGACCAATTCCTCTAGTTCCTCTAATAGGTTCTATTAAAGTAATTAATCTTCTAACATGACCAGGAACACTTCCCTTAATTAAAACATAATCATTTTTTACTAAACCATAATGCATAAATCCACCTTTAGGATTTACTTTTTCAGGTTTATCTCCAACACTTACAAGATCTTTATTATATTCTGTTCTCAAATGATATCCCATTCTTCCTGGCATTATCATACCCCAAAGAATTTTACTTGGAATTGTTGGACCATAAATATTTGTTCTTCTTTTTTTCTCAGTCTTATGCCCCATTAAGTGTACTCCAAATCTTTTTACTACACCTTGGAAACCTTTTCCTCTACTAACTGCATGAACATCAACTTTATTTCCAGATTTTAATACATCAGAAACTTTAATTTCTTTATTTAATAATCCAGAAGCAAAATCAAATTTATCTTTAATTGAATTTCCACCAATTGCTAACTCAAATAATTCTGGTTTTTTCTTACCTATTCCTGTTTTTTTAGGCTGAGTATAAACACAAACTCTTAAATCATCATATTGATCTAATTTAGAAGAAATTTCTTTTAATTTAACATCAAAGTCTTTTTTATCTGATAATTTAACTTTTCTAGCTAAATCTTTGTCTAATTTAGAATTTAAGACTTCTGCAAGAACTTTTAAACCATATGGAGAATTTTTATAGAATTTTAATGAAAAAACTTTGAGAGCAGGACATTCAATAACAGTCACAGGCCACACAATTTGATCTCCTTTTGTAGGTGAATTTGATCTATTATCTTTAATCATAATATGGGTCATTCCTGCTTTATACCCAGCAAAACCTAATAAATTAACATTTTTAGAACTAGGCCATGCACTAATTCTAGCAGTTTCTTTCTTAGCTCTCTTTCTAGGCCAAAACTGTAAACTTCCATGTCTTGGTCTTCTTATTTTTGCCATTTTTTCTTTTGTGTTTCTTTGTGACCTTTGTTTGTTTTATAAACTTTTTGTCCAAACACGTCTTAAAACTTATTTTATTGCTAGAATCGACGGCCTACATACTAGTGATCAGTAGGGTAAGAAAAAAGATACAGAAGTTACTTATAAAGATTTAGTTTTCAATATAATAGAACTTATGATATACTCAAAAAAAATAATTTTATAATGTAATGATCTAAAATAAGTAATATATTAACTTAGAATTAAGTAAGGTTTAAGAATTTTTATAATTCTTATAGAAATAACAATGTTAATTTATCATGGAACTAGTGTAGAACAAGGATTAATTATAGCTAAAGATGAAAAACTATTATCACCATATCAACAAAATATAAAGTATTTAGAAGGAGAAAGAACAAAACGAAATTTATCTAAAGATGAATTTACTAAAAAATATAAAAAAACTATAGAAGAACTTGCACTTGAACTTACAAAAAATATCTATAAAGAAGAAGAATTTATGAAAAGAGGTATGTGTATTTCAATAACAAATAATTTAATTAATGCCGGCGGTTATGCAACAATGCATGAGTCAAAAAATCCAAAAATATATGGGGGCCTAGTTCTAGGAATAGAAATGCCTGTTTCTTTATTGAAAAATAGTTTATCTGGAAGCACACATTTAAGATTTATAAAAGATATTTTAAGTATTGAAACATTAAAAGAAATTTATTTATCACAAAAAGCAACAATATATAGAGAAGAAATCATAGAAGCATTCAAAAAATATAATCCAAAAATTAAATGTTTATAATTTTTATTTCATCTTCTTTGTAACGTCAATATTTTTCTGACATTTAGAACATTGAAATCTAACAGCTTCAACTGATAATTGTTTTTGTTTTTCTTCATCAAATATTTTTACTTTTTTTCTCATAAAAGAAGTTTGTACTTCTCCTTGAGTTTCACAATGAGGACAAGTATATTTTCCTTCAAATGTTAAAGTATCTTCATATTCTTCTTTCTCAGCAGTATAATTACAAATAGGACAAACATATTCTGTAGATCTAATTTTTATTTTTCCTTTAGGATCTCTAGGCTTACCCATTAATGCTTTTCCACATTTAGGACAATCTTGTTTATGAACCCATCCTTTTATTTTTCCTTTTGCACCTAAATTTCTATTAGTAAAATAAATACATTCGTCCATTGAAGCTGGTTCTTTAATTCCCATTTTAATTTTGTAATTGTTTCCTTATTTAAATTTTACTTACTTATCATCTGTTTATATTTTTTCTCTCCAAACAAAATCCAATAGATTACAAATAAAAAACTAATTATTAATAATAAAAATAACCAAGGATTTGTTTCCATAATAATAAATAATCTAAATTATTAAAAACTTTTCTTAATGAGACCACACTGAGATAAACATTAAAATTGTTGATAATGGTAATAAATTTGTTATAAAAGCATATTGAGGGAATATCCAAACACCAACTAAAGCTTCACCTGCAGCTAAAATAGCAAATAATTTAGACATATGATGGCCCCTTTTAGCAAATACCCAAAATAAAACAAAAGCACCCAAAGCAGCAGCAATATCTAAGTAAGGTTTATTATAAGCTAATAAATCAACCGCATCTACAATAACAGCCAAAGGTATCTTCCACATATCTACTGCTATGTCTAAAAAATGTTTAATAGAAAAAACAATTACAAGTAATAATAAAACTCCAAATACAACCCAGCCCATCTTTACAGGCTCACTAACTGCTTGCACTAGAAAACCAGTCACCTCTTCAAATCCAACCATACTTTTCTAGATGTATTTTATTATATATAACTTTCTAATTTATTAGAATCAAGGAATAATTTTAATCTAAAAATTAGATAAAACAAATTCAGTATTTAATATTAAAATTTTGTTAAGTAATAATTAAGTATTTAAAGTTTTAATGAAAATTAAAATTACAGCCCTGTCGTATAGCGGCCAAGTATTGGGGACTCTGGAGAATATCAGAGTAATCCCTAGACCCAGGTTCAAATCCTGGCGGGGCTAATTTTATATAATCTAAGAGTTTGAAAAAAGTAATGACAAAAACAAAAAAGTTTTACATAACAACCCCAATATATTATTCAAATGAAAAACCACATATTGGTCATGCATATACAACAGTAATAGCAGATATTATAGCAAGATGGCATAGATTAAAAGAAGAAAATGTTTTCTTTCTCACAGGTTTAGATGAACACGGACAAAAAATATTAAATTCAAGTATTAAATTAGGATTTTCCTCACCAAAAAAATTCGTAGATCATATATCAGAAGAATATCTAAAGACATGGAAAGCATTAAACATAAGCAATAATGATTTTATAAGAACAACAGAAGAAAGACACCATAAATTAGTAACTGAATTTTTAGAAAAAGTAAAAAAAAAAGGAGATATTTACAAAGGAAATTATTCTGGTTTATATTGTGAAGGATGTGAAGCTTTCAAAAGTTCTGATGAATTAACAAATGGTTTATGTCCAGATCATCAAAAAGCCCCAAAAGAAATAAGTGAGGAAAATTATTTTTTCAAATTAAGTAAATATCAAGATAAAATTCTAAACCATATTAAAAATAATCCTGATTTTATAGAACCAACATCAAGAAGAAATGAAGTTATTAATTTTTTAAAACAAGGTCTAAAAGATCTAAGTATTTCTAGACACCATTTAAAATGGGGAATTCCATTTCCAGGAGACCAAGATCATTGTATTTACGTTTGGTTTGATGCTTTAACAAATTATTTACATCCTGAAAAGTATTGGCCAGCTGATATTCAATTAATGAGTAAAGAAATAATAAAATTCCATTGTATAATTTGGCCGGCAATGTTAATGTCAGCAGGTTATAAAATTCAAAAAAAAGTATTTAGTCATGGTTGGTTAACAGTTAATGGACAAAAAATGAGTAAAACTTTAGGTAATGTAATTGATCCAAATTATTTAGTAAGCAAATATAGTTCAGATGCACTGCGTTATTTCTATGCAAGAGAAATTCCTTTTGGACAAGATGGAGATTTCTCAGAAGAATCACTAAAAAATAGATTAAATAATGAATTAGCAAATGAATTAGGAAATTTAATATCAAGAACTTTAAGTTTAATAGAAAAAAAATTAAATTCTGAAGTAAAAAAAGATTCTGTAGATAAAGCATTATTTGAAAAATTAGATATTAAAAAAATAGAAAAGTTTATGGAAGATTTAGAAATTAATAATGCAATTGCTTTAATAATGTCTTTTGTACAACACTGTAATTTTTATGTAAATGATCAAGCACCATGGCAAATAGACAATAAAGAAAAATTAAATAAAGTTCTCTACAATCTAACAGATGCTATAAGAATTATCTCAATTTTAATAGAACCATTTATGCCTAATAGTTCAGAAAAAATAAACAAACAACTAAATATAGAATCAAAACCATTATTAAAAAATTGTAAACCTGGATTATTAAAAAATACAAAAATTAGTAAGGGCGATATATTATTCACAAAAATTTTAACTAAAGAAGAAGAAAAACAAGAAATACATTTTAATAATGTAAAATGCACAGTAGATGAAGATGTAAAAAAATTAGGAATAAAAGTAAAGTTTGCAGAATTAGTTGGATTAAATATTAAGAAAAAACATATGGGTTTAGAAAGATTAAAAGATGAAGCAGAGAAAAATTTTAAACTTAATGAAAAAGTAATGGAAGGTTATAATAATTATAATAAAAAATTAATGAAAGATCCAGCAAGATGTTCTGTTTATAATTTAATTAATTTAGTAAATAAAGGTGGAAAACTTCCAACAATTAACACAGCAGTAGATTCTTACAATTTAGTTTCTCTTAAGAATAGTTTAGTAGTTGGAGCACATGATAGAGAAAAAGTAAGAGGTCCTGTAAGATTTAAAATATTAAATGGAACAGAATTATATATTCCATTATTTAAAACAGAAAGAGAAGAAGTTAAAACTGGAGAATTTGGTTGTGTAGATGATGAAAAAGTTCTTTGTAGATTAGATGTAAAACAAGGAGACCAAACAAAAGTTACAGAAGAAACTAAAAATTTAATTCTATATGTTCAAGGTAATGAAAATACTTCTGATGAATACTTACAAAAAGCACTAGAAGAGATTTGCAACTTGATAGTTAAAGTCTGTAGCGGAGAATATAAAATATTAGAATAAACAAATAGATTTTTATATTAGTTTTATTAATTCTATTCAATGAGAAAAGAGATATATTATGTTAAATCATTAGAAGAAGACCTAGTAACTAAAACATTAAAAGGTCATGAAAAAGTTTCTTTTCAATCAATAGAAAATATTATTAAAACAAAGAAGATAAAACCCAATACAAAAAGTTTTGGAAGACAAAAAAGATTATCTTGCACAATTATAGATGAAAATTATTTAAAAACATATAGACCTCAAGGAATAATATTTAAAACAAAACAAAAACCTAATTATGTTTTACCTTTTGATCTTGTGTTGCTAAGTGCAAATGATAATATAATTGTACAATATTACAGAATTAAAAATAAATTACATATTTACTATAATTATAATCTAATTCCTGGGTTTGAGAGGTTTATTTTTAAAGATTTTCAAAAATTGAAAGAGAAATTTCCTACATTGCAAAAAGTTTGGGATGAAATAAATAATTTTAGAATTTCTAAAGGATATAAACCATTAAAAAGGGAAAAACATAGGCTTGTTGAGTATGATGAAGCAGCATTTCATAAAACTGTAAAGATTGAACCTGTAGCAATATTTGGTTATAGAAAAAATGCAAGAAAAGTAGCTAAAAAACTTAAAATTCCATTCTATATTTCAACGAAGAAATTTTATGAAAATATAATAAAAAAAGAAAAAATTTAAACTAAATATATTCTTGCCATATGTTAGGATTTTCTCTTAAAAATATTAAACCATGACCAATCTGTTCATAATTGTATTTATTAAAAAATTGACTAAAAGTCATCCAGCTAATTTCTTCAATTTCATTTCGGTCTTTTATGAAAGGAAACCCGGAAATGATTTCACATATTAAAAAATGCAGTCTCACATTAAATTCATTCAATTCTTTGACAGTTAGAACTTTATGAACATCGATTTTTATTCCAAGTTCTTCGTCAGCTTCTCTTTTGGCAGTTTCATAAATATTCTCTCCAATTTCGACAGTTCCACTTGGAAATGCCCAAATTCCGGGAAGAGTTTTCTTATTTTTAGACCTTTTAATAAATAAAAACATGTTATCTTTTTTAAGAAGAAGAGCTACATGATCTTTCATAAACTAAATAAATAAATCTGTTATTTAAAATTTTCTAAAAAAGAATATTATAAAAAAAAGAAAAAAAATTAATGGCAGCTTTTACTAAAACCCCACCAAATCATTTTCAAACCAAATAAAAATACTAGTAAACCTAAAGTATGTTCAAATGTAAACCATCCTTTTGGCCATATCATTAACAATCCTAAAACTGCAATCACTACGCCGCATAAAGCTTTCATCCAGCCCATTCCACTGCATTTACATGGACTACAATGACACATAGGACACATTCCTTCATGTTTCATATCTTTTTTCATAATATCAACCTCCAAATTATTAAATAAATTTTAGAATTATAAGTTTATAATGGTTTCTAATCAAAACTAATAGAAAACAGAAATTAATCTATTAAGAAAATAAGCATAAACTAAAAAGACAATTAACCAAATAAAAAATTTTGTTAAAATGAAAAGCCAAAGAATTTTAGACTTTATTAATTAATAATTTAGATTATAATGGTGGGCCCGATGTGATTTGAACACACGACCTCCCGATCTCTAACAAAAGCTGGATATCAGTTTCACCATAAATATAGTTAAACGGGTGCTCCACCAGCCTAAGCTACGGGCCCTTAAAGAAAGTGCTCTAAAGAATCTTTATAAAGATTTTGGGATTAAATATTTTCTCTATAATTATAATATTTATGCCAATGATTGGGATTATTGGGTCGTATAGTCTCCATCCATTTATTTAACATCTCATTACCTCTTATAGAAATTTTATATATTGTATGCCAATTTTCATTTTTTCTTTTGTCTAAATAGCAGGTTGTTCTAATATTTATGTTGTTTAAACTATTGTGGATTTGTTTAGCTAAAGTTGGACATATTGTTCCTATTTCAATTCTCGGATAGAATTTTCCATACTTAGGTTCTAAGTAAATCATGCCATCAGTATCAAATACTCCCCTTATGAGATTGATTGTTAATTTTTTATTATTTATAAAAATATCAGGAATTTTTACATCTAATTTTTTTCCAAGGGGCAATTCTAAAATTTTATTTTTAAAATATACAAGACTATCAGACCACTTTTGAAATCCATAAACGCCAGTACTGGGCATATCTCTTAAGTTTATATTTAAATCAAATAAATTTTTGTATAATTTTTTAATTCTTTTATTGTAATGGGTTTTATCATCTATAATATGTCCTCTAAGCGCATAACTACCTTTAACACTATTTCGATTTTTATAGAAATTCATAGTTCCATCCCCAATATGTAATCCTGTTTCTTCGGCTAATTCTTCAGTTGCTTTTTCTGGTAGTGATATGTTTTCTCTAGAATTAGGGATTTTTGAAAGGTTAAATTTCATATATTTATTTAGAGATTTTTATTTAAATATCTTATGCGCATCCGCCTTATAATGTCGTCGTTATTTGACAACTAATATATATTTTATAGAATATAAATTGAAAATCTTTAAGATTTTTAGGAAAAAATTATAGAAAAATAATAAAGCGCCCCAGGCCGGACTCGAACCAGCGACCTTGTGATAACTGCTAAAAATAACAGTCACACGCTCTACCTGTTGCTCATCCTTAAAAACTCTCAAGGATTCTAAGCTACTGGGGCAGATAAATAACAAACCATTTGAGATTATTTAAAAACCTTTCTAAAGAAATGTCGCCCTGCTGATTCCCTTGTTTTCATACCATGGTTAAACCACAATCAACAAGCTTAATTAACAGGGCAATATAATATTAATAGAAACAATTTTATACAAAGCTTACCCAAAATTCAAA
>JAHFKB010000016.1:9306-19213 GCA_023245565.1 archaeon | reverse complement strand
TTTCTATAAAAGTAAAACTATTTTTAGCAGGAGTATTTCCTATAAATCTAAAACCACCAGAACAAGAAGCATCACCACATACGTCTTGATTTTTATTTACATTCCAGAAAAACTTATTGCATTTTTTACATTGATTTCTAATAAATCCTTCTTTTTTTAAATATTCTACAGCATAATATTTCTCAGGACTTTTACTAGCTATTTTCTTAAACTCTTTTTTCTGTTCTTTATCTGAAAGCATAGAAATTATAATTTAATCCAATTTATTAAAGTTTTCTTAATCATATAAATCAAAAGTATCAACCATAGTTTCCAAAAGATTAAGAGCCGCAGCATTTCCTTCTTCATCAGCTTTCTTTTTAATCATTTTTCTACAATCCCAATCTAAACCTATAAAATTTTCAACTAAATAATAAAATCTTTCTACAGGCCTATTAATATTCAAATCAGCAGAAGCATAAAAAGCTTCTAATCTAGAACTTTTTATGGGTGTATATTTTATAATTTCTTCACAACTCCATAAACTTAATTTAAATTTAAATAATTTATAAAACATGATCTTCATGAGGTAATTTATAGCTATGTAATTCTTCAGATTTAAACCATAAAGCAATTTCATATTCAGCTTCTTCTTTTGTAGTTGATGCATGTATTAAATTTGGAATAGCTTTATCTTTTGCATCTGCATAAGCATAAGACATATGAGAATAATCCCCCCTTATTGTTCCAGGTAAAGCAGTCTTAGGTTGAGTATCTCCAACAATTTTTCTTACAATCTCAATAGCTTCTATTCCTTCTAAACAAATAGCAACTACAGGACCAATAACTAAGAATCTTAATAATTTATTTCTAACATTTTCTCCTCTTCTTATAGTAATATCTTCAGTATAATGTTTCATAGCATGCTCTTTATCTGCCCAGAACATTTTTATACCAACTAATTTTAAACCAGCTCTTTCAAACCTAGAAATTATTTCTCCAACTAATTGTCTATGTACTCCATCTGGTTTAACTAAAACTAATGTTCTCTCAATCATAAATCTACAATTAATAATTAATTAATAAAATTATCTAAGAAAATAATATATATTATCTAGTATATAATTAACTAAAAAAGTTATGTTTAAATAAGTTTCCAATAGAAAAAATTTATGATAAAGAAGTTTTATCGTTGTGGATCTTATAAAAAATCCAGGAGAACAAATTCCCCATACACAATACCGAGAATAACTGAAAATATAATAGATCATAAACTTTCAAATGGAGCAAGAGTTTTATTAAAAGAACAGCAAGGTGTAGACACTTCTATTGTTTTAGCATTTCCTTATGGTTTAGCAAATGATCTTCATAGATCTCATTTAATAGAACATATAATTTTTAGAAGTTGCAAAGGTGTTGGAAGAGGTTATGTAGTTGATCGTGCAATAGAAAAATTAGGTGGTTATTATACAGGTTATACAACAGAAGATTGTATGGGTTTAGTTACTAAATTCTTAGCAAGAAATTCAAGAAAAGGTCTTGAATTAATATTTAATAGTTTAACAGATTATAGAATTGATCCAGAAGTACTTAAAAAAGAAAAAATAATTGTTCATGGTGAATTACAAGAAAGAAAATCAGATCCAGAATTTATATTAGATGAAGGACAAAATTCAGCATTATTTAAAGGTCACCCAATATATGCAGGCAAAGAAACAAAAAAAGGTTATAATGAAGTTACAGTAGAAGAATTAGAAAAAATAAAAAAATTACATTTTGGAGCTAAAAACCTATTTATTGGTATATCAGGTCCAAACATACAAAAATTATTAGATGATGTAGAAGAAATTATAGGAAATCTACCAAGTGTAGGAACAGATATCCATAAATTTGGTTCTCAAAAAATAGAACGACAAGAAAGAAATTATAAAGAATATGGTGTTAAAGATAATGTAATTTCAATAGCATTTCCTACTTGTGGTTTTGATAATAGAGATACATATGCCTTAGATATAATGACCAATTGTCTAACTGGCAGTTGTGAAGAATATGATACAAGAAATAGATTATGGTTTAATTTAAGAGAAAAAAGAGGAATAATTTATCATACTAGGCTAGAACATATAGCTGGTCTAGGAATAGGCCATGTAGATATTCGTAGTTTTGGAACTGTAAAAAAAAATACAGAAACTGTAAAAAGAATTATGATTGAAGAATTAGAGAGATTTATAACAGAAGAAATTCCAGAAGAAGAATTTATAGCAGCAAGAGATAGTTATTTACTTTCAACATATAGAAAGAATAGATTAAATGATGTAGAAGAAATTGCAGAAGAATTAGCTCTTTCTGGAATATATGGTGCAGATCTTACTTATAATGAAAATGCAAGAAAAATAATGTCATTAACTCCAAGAGATATTAAAAGAGTAGCAAGAAAATACCTTGGTGAAGGTGGAATTTCTATAGCAACTTTAACAGGAAAATAATTCTGAAAGATTTTCATAAAAATTAAAGAAAAGTATATAAATTTAATAATTAATTATATTAATATGCAAGTAAAAAATAAACTAAAAGAAGAAAAAATAAAATGGTTATATGAATGGACTGAAAAAAATTGGGGATGGAGTAAATGGTCGAATTTAATAAAGAAATAGGAAGATTTATTTTTGGAATTAAAATTCTAAATGATACAAAAAATAATTTAAAAACAGAAAGCTATAGTAGTTAATTTAACGTCCAAAAAGAAATCCTTATAGCTCAATTAAGAACATTAGTTAAAATGATTGAAGATGAATATTATCCAAGCTTTAAAAGCAATTTAAATAAAGTAGACTTAGATCCAGATAATTAAAAAACTTTATAAAGATTCTATATTCATTATATATGTAGGTAAGAAACTTAACCAACGCATCCTATCAAAGTTTTAACTGTCAAAAGTCAAACATTGAGGATTGTGAGGAAAGTCCGCCCACTACTTATGAAAATAAGTCTTATGGGTTACTTGAAAGAGTTTCAGTAATGAAAGGCAACCATATAGAAATGACACGGCCTATAAGATTGGAGTGATGCAGTGAAGGTTTTGGCAACAAAACTAAGATAACCTGTTGACGTCCTTATGGGATACGATGAAACAATGGACCTAACCAGTGCAAGTCTAAAAGACGCTTAGTAGAATGTTAAGACAAAGCATCGCAATAACCAAAAGGTTTTTGTTTGGCTTTGACAAAAGGTGGCTTATTTCTTACCTACAATTTTATTTTTCTAAGAATTTTAAAACCAATTTTACAAAATAATAAACATATATAAGTAAATTCCAAAATATATTTAAATAAGTATATAACTACAAATATATGCAAGTAAAAAATTTAGAGGTGACATCAATAGTTCTAAATCAAGTAGACTCAAAAACACATAAATTATCTTTACAAATTCAATTCTCAGATGGAAGTTCTCTTCCTATGAATATGACATTAGAAGACAACTTTGATCAATTAATTGAAAAAATATTAAAACAAATAAAAGTTTCAAAAAAAGAAAATAATGAAGAAGATGAATTTCTTCCAGGAATTTCCATTGTTAATATAAGAAATGAAGAGGATATTATGGAAAAAGCTCCTAAAAGACTATACATGTTAGACAGAAGATTAGATAATTTAAAACACACAAAATACTATAAAGATTACATGAGTATGTATTCTCAAATTAGTACTATGAAAGATGTAATTTATGAATCAAAACAACAATAATTCTATTATATTACTTATTAGTAGTAAAAAAACAGTAAATTTTAAATAGTATTAATTATTACATTTTCTATGGCAAATAAATATTTAGCACCTTTAATTTTAGCATATGGTTCACTAATTGGAAATACAGAAGCAAAAGTTAAAACTCCAAGAAAACAATATGTTAAATATCAAAGTGGTTTAAAACTTGAAGTTGTAACAAATCCTAATGATAAATATTGTCCTATAAAATATTTTAAAGATAATAAAAATACAAATAAATTAGTTAGAGTAAATCCAAGTGATCTTGATAAAAAAGTTTCTGAACACTTTGAAGTTAAAGAATTTGCAAGAATTGATCAACCTTCATATGTACCAGAAGAATATAAACAAACAGTTAATGGAGAAGATTATTTTAGATGTATTCGTTTAAATCCAAAATTACTAAGTTATCTTGAAAAAACTAGAAAAGTTACAGGAAAATTAGAAGTTATTCATGGATATAGACCTCCTAATTATAATTCAAAAGTAGAAGGTGCAAAACACAGCACACATCCAAATGGAAATGCTGCAGATACAAAATACACATTAAAAGACAAAAGCAAGAAAGTTAGGAAAAGAATAGATGAAATATTTGCAGATGAAGGATTAGGAATTGGACCTACAGTTACTCATTTTGATGTTAGAGGTAAAAGAGCTAGATGGTTTTATTAATTTAATTTCTTAAGAACAATTTATTTTAATCCAAAATAAGTAAATTTATATACAAGTTTAACTTGTTTTACTAATATGAAAACTACACAAATAACAGTTAAAGAAGTAAATGAAGAAATTTTTAGAGAACTTAAAGCAGCTGCTGTGAGGAATAAAATGACTGTTGGAGCTACATTAAGTTTAGCAATAGAAACATGGCTATCTCAATTAAAAAAGAAGAAAGGCAACCTATCAGAACTAAAATCTATTAATTGGGGACCTGGAACTGAACATTTGAGTGAACAAATTGATGAAATAATTTATGGAGAATAATGGCGATAATTCTAGATTCTTCCTTTATTTTAGCATTTGATAATCTAGATGATTTCCATAATAAAAAAGCAAAAGAATTATGGAAAAGAATAGAAGGGATGGAATTTGGACAATACTTTATATCAGACTATATTTTTGATGAAATCATAGCAGTAAGTATGAGAAAAATAAGTAAAGAAAGAGCATTTATTTTAGGTCAACAAATACTAAAAAGTGTACCCATTATTAACATAGATAAAAACATATTTAATGAAGCTTGGAACTTCTTTAAAGAATCAAAATTAAATTTAAGTTTTACAGACTGCACTAATTTAGCTTTATTAAAATTAATTGGATCAAAAAACATAGTAACATTTGACAAAGCTTTTAAAGAAATAAAAGAAATAGATGTTATTGAATAATTTATTTTAATCCAAATTTATATAAATAAATTTCTACAATAATTACTAAAGCAATAATAGCTATAACATAAATTGGTTTAATATCAAACTTAGTTTTAACATTATCAAAATATCTAACTAATCCTCCACCAGATGAAGGCATTTGAATTTTATTATCAGCCATAAAAATAACATTAAAAACTAGTATATAAAATTAATTAAACTCTTCTTCCACGTTTACCATAAGATTTTCTACAAGTATCAGTAGGAAAAGTAGTTACATCTTCTATAACTCCAATTCTAAATCCAGCTCTGCTTAAAGCTCTTACAGCAGCATTAGCACCAGGACCAGTACTACTAGGACCATTATGTCCACCAGGAGCTCTAACTTTAATATGTAAAGCATTAATTCCTTTTTCTCTAGCTTGTTCAGCAGCAATTTTAGCTGCATTCATAGCAGCAGTAGGAGAACTTTCCATTCTATGAGCTTTAACAACCATACCGCCAGAAGCTCTTCCTAAAGTTTCACAACCAGTAATATCAGTTATATGAATTATAGTGTTATTATAACTAGAATAAATATGTGCTATTCCCCATCTTGATTTTTGATCATTCATTTTTATTCAGCAACAACTTCTCCAATTTCTTTTTCTATTTTCTTTAATTCTGCTTCACTTAAATCTCCAGCTAATTTTTTAGCAGATTCAGCAGCAGCATCTTCTTGAGCTTTTCTTTTCTTTTCACTAGCTTCTTTAATTTGAGTTTTTTTAACTCTCTCAGGATGTTCATCAGAAGCTAAACTTGAACCAGGATTAAATGTAATTTTAAATTGTTCATCTCTACTAATTAAATATGAAGGTATAGTAATTTTTCTTCCATTAATAAAAATTCCACCATGAACTATAAATTGTCTAGCTTGTTTAGCAGTCATTGACATTCCAGATTTAAACACAATATTTTGTAATCTTCTATCTAAAATATTTTTTAATTCTAAAGCTAATACATCTTCAAGTGTTGAGTTTTCATTAACTAAACCTAATTTAAATAATCTATCTAAAAGTTGTTTTTGTTCTTTATCAGCTTGAGGATTTCCTTTACTCCTCTCTCTAATTAATTTTTTAGCTTGACCATTTAATCTTCTTAATTCAGAACTTGCTTTCCAAATTTCTTTTTTATTTTTTAAACCATAATCTCTTTTTACAATTCTTTCTTCTTCAATTCTCCATCTTTCCCAAGGATGTCCTGGTCCTTTATACTTTGCTCTAGTTTTTCTTGGATCTCCCATTATTTCTTAGCCTCTTTTACTGGAACAGCAGGTTTACCTGCTTTAGATTTTTGTACTCCAATAGCTCTACCATGTCTAAAATGACTTCTAGTTCTTTGTCCTCTAGTAGGCTGACCTTGTGCATGTCTAATTCCTCTATAAGCTTTTACTTTCTTTAATTTCTTAATATCTAATTCAACAGCAAAATTTAAATCAGAACCAGTTAAATGTTTTGTTTCACCAGTAGATTCATCAAACCTTCTATTTAACATCCACTGAGGCATATCTTTACCTTCTCTAATAAAACTCTCTATTCTTTTACCTTCAACTTCTGTTAATGTTCCAGCTTTTTTTGTTTTTGAAATTCCTAAAGTATTACAAATTGCATTAGATAAACTAAACCCAACACCTTTAATTTTTAATAAAGCTTGAGAAATAGGTTTTTCTCCTATTAAATCTACATTCATAACTCTAAAAAATGGTCTTATCTGTTGTTTCTCTTCATTCATTTTTAAATAAAAACTTCTGGCTTATTTATAAATCTTTTTATCTAGAATTAAACTTTAACAAATAAAGAATGTTTCTCTGTACCTTCAAGTTCTAATAATATTCTTTTAATTACTGCTTTCTCAGGATCAGGCAATAAACTAACTCTATTTTTTATATCTGCAAAATTTTCAAAAGGTTTTTCCCCTCTAGCTTCTAAAATACTTAACATATGTCTTTTACCTATTCCAGGCAATAATTCTAATTGATGCATTCTAGTATTAATAGGTCCAGCTTTATTAAAAAATTCTACAAATTTACCTTCATCTTTAGCTATAATTTCCTCAAGTATATAATTAAGTTCTGATTTTGCAGTTTCAGTAAGTTTTCCAGGACCTATTCTTCCAATTATATGATGAATTTTATCTCTTTTACCTTCTCCAATATAAACTTCTTCATGAGGTTGTAAAAAACAATCTTTTTTAGGAACTAATTCTAATAGAACTAATGTTTGTTTACCAAGAGCTTGAGCTATAGCTGTCTTTAAGTGCATTGGTCTTCTGTCCATAGGATACCCATGTGGTAGAAAATCTAATATTATTGCATTCTCTTCCTTCATTGTTATTTACTCCACTTAAATACATTTTAACCATTTAAAGCATCTAATATTTGCTTAATCTCATCCTGTTTTAAAGATATTGCCTCTCCAGCAAACAACATTTTCAATGATTCTGGATCCTCAGGCATAACATCTATAATTTTAACAATATTTTTTTCTTTTAATCTTGATATTCCTAAAGCACTTAATTTTTCATAAGTTTCTTTAGCTTTTTTATTATCTATAGTTGCAAATTCTTGTAAATAAACATGAACTTTTTCAGCCCTAAAGTTTAATTCTTTTCCATCTTTTTTTAAAGCCTCTAATTTATCTTTAAGTTCAACCATAGTCATTGGTTTTTGTTCAACTACATTCATATCTACCATTGTTTCATAACCTCTTCAAATGTACTGGATGTACTGTTAATAATTTTGGCATTTTAACATCCAAAATTTTAACTTCAAAACATTTTCCTCTTTTAGCCATAACAGTTCCTACTTTGCCATGAAATCTTGAATGATACAATCCTTCATGAACACTAGGATCTGCATTTAAACAAACTTTATCTCCAGTTTTAAAATCTTGTAAATATCTAACTAAACTAATCTTACCTTTATCTCTTACATTCTTAGACATTTTATGTCTAGTTTTTCTTCTAGATCCGCCTATTCTCTTTGTCATATTATAGATAAAAATTTCAATATATATAAAGTTATCGCAAAATTTCCCAATATAAGTTTATTTATTTCACAAATGTTAACACTAAAGTATTCTAATATAATCTATCACTTAATAAAATAATTTAAAAATAAAAAAGAAATTATTTAATCTTTTTTTCTAACAAATAAAAAGTATACACCTATTGCTAATAATAAAATAACAACTACAATTATTATTGGTAATATAGAAGTTACTGCTGATTTTTTAGTTTCAGCAGGTTGTAAATCACTTTGTTGTTCACCAACTTCACTAGAACTACTAGGTGTAGGCTCTATTGTAGGTGTTGAAGTTAAAGGTCTAACACCTTCTTTTTCACCAATAGCAAAATAACTAAATCCTGGAGTATTAGCAACATATGTATATTTAGCTGATTTTTCATCAGTTAAACTAGTACTAAGAGCTTTCCATTTTCCTTCAGTAAAGTGATACATAACTATATTCTTTTTATCAACTTTATTATTAGTTAACCAATCTTTATCTACCTCAAATGTTATTTGTGCTTCTCCTTTAATAGCTGCATTATCAAATGCAGTTGGCTCTATTTTCATTGTCTTAAATACAAATGTTATTGGTAATAAAGCTGTATTTTTTTCAACTTCAGCTTTATCTAATTTTATAATTTCTAATTTTATATTTTTCAAATCTTTAGTAGTAATAAAATTAATAATTTCTATTGAAGATTGATCATCACTAAATGAAAATTTTGCTTCTGCACCACTAAGTAAATTAGATATTACAACACTAGAAGCAACAACATTAGCTGAAGAACCACCAACACCACCACCGCCTCCACCACCATTTCCTGGTGAACTAGAAGCAGTATATCCTTCTCCATATTTCCCAAAACCATATTCATTAGAACCATATGTAGCTGCAGCATATACAGCATTAATCATTAATAATAAAACAATAGAAATTAAGTAAATTTTATTTTTCATTTTTATCCTCTTCATTTTTATTTAATTAATAAAAAAATAAAAAGATCTAACCAGATCCATTTACAAATACCATGTAGCCAAATGGTACAACTCCAAGGTCTACCGTATTATCACCATAGTTACTGAAAGTAATAGTAAGAACGCTATTTATTGAAATATTAGCAGCTGCAACAGTAATATTATTTTGTAAAAAAGCATTCCCATTACTTTGTGGAGTCAACATTACAACATCACCAATAGATGCACCACTTATAGTACAATTTCCACCAGCATTACTAATTGTGTCACTTATACCACCAGCACCTACAGAAGGCAGATTAACATTACATACACCAAATAATAATTTATTTACACCATTTAAGTGTGATGCATTAACTTGATCAAATCCAATTTTAGTTGCATTTACATTCCAATCTTGTATCTGACTAAGATTTACTGCATTAGAAGCTAATTTAGCATTAGCAATTGTTCCATCTGCTATATCTGCATTTAAGATTGTAGCATCTAATATTTGAGTTGTATTTACTGCACTAGAAGCTAATTTAGCATTAGCAATTGTTCCATCTGCTATATCTGCATTTAAGATTGTAGCATCTAATATATGACTTGTATTAACTTGACCAAATCCAATTTTAGTTGCATTTACATTCCAATCTTGTATCTGACTAAGATTTACTGCACTAGAAGCTAATTTAGCATTAGCAATTGTTCCATCTGCTATATCTGCATTTAAGATTGTAGCATCTAATATTTGACTTGTATTTACTGCACTAGAAGCTAATTTAGCATTA
>JAHFKB010000016.1:0-9296 GCA_023245565.1 archaeon | reverse complement strand
ATTTACTGCACTAGAAGCTAATTTAGCATTAGCAATTGTTCCATCTGCTATATCTGCATTTAAGATTGTAGCATCTAATATTTGACTTGTATTTACTGCACTAGAAGCTAATTTAGCATTAGCAATTGTTCCATCTGCTATATCTGCATTTAAGATTGTAGCATCTAATATATTAGTTGTATTAACTCCACCAACTGCAATTTTTAAAGCAGTAACATTCCAATCCATTAATTTAGCTGTTGTCACATTACCATTAGCAATATCAGCTGTTACAATAGAACCATCAGTAAAATTATATACATTTCCGTCAGTTAAATTAATTCCAATACTTAACCAATTATTAAGATCAGTTCCCCAAGTACCAGTATTAGCACCTTGATTTGGTATTGTATAAGCAGCACCAAAAACGAAACCAACTATGCTTAACATCAATACAGATAAAATAGAAATTTTTATTATTGCCTCTTTTTTCATAGTAAACTTTTAGAACATAAGTTATATTTAAATTTTTATAACTATTATAAAATGATAAAAAATATTCTTCAAAAAATAAACTTCGCAATTTATATATAAGAAACAAGGTATAAATGAACTTTATACTTTATGAATTAAAAATCCATAGAAAACTAAACTTTCAAATATAATTTTATTTCATTTTTTAAATCATCAATTAGATTTTTAAGAGAACTATTAACTTTATCTTGTTTAGATTCAACAATGTATTTTTCATATACTGCTCTTAAAAATTTTTTAGTAGGAGCTTTTTTCCATTTTTCATCATAATCTCTTTCAACTTCTCCATTAAATGTAATTTTTAAATTTCCATCAACAATTTTTCTTCCATCAACATAACCTTCTTTATAATCATTCAAATTAATAATTAATTTAACAACACATTTATTATAATCATCAATTTTTCTATCTGCAGTCCATTTTATAACTGTATTTTTAAAATCTCCTTTAACTTTATTATTATATAATTTCTCATCAATATCATAACCCCTTTTATCACAAAATTCTTTAATAATTTCAAGTAATTCTTTAAAATCAAAAACACCTTCATAAAGAAATTCTAAATCTCTTACAACTTTATCAGTATGGACCATAAAAATTAAATATTAATTCAATTAATAATGTTTTCGATTTAAAACCTATAAATATTAAAGAAATTTTTAACTTCATCCATCAAATTATTAGTATCTTTATACAATTCTATTTTAAATTGTTCAATTTTATAAGGAATAATATATTTTTCATAAATTTTAAACATTAAACCATTTTCATCCCATGTTTTAGAAGCATTTCTCTCTAAGCTAGAACTAAAAGCCATCTCTATTTCACAATTATCTAATTTAATTTTTTTCCCATCTCTCTCAACTTCAACTTCATTTAATGCATTAACAAAAAAATTAACATCTAATTTTAAATTAAAATATCCAACCTCTTCACTTTTACTAGACTTCCAAACAACTTCTATTTGTTTTCCTGCAGGCTTTATTTTCTCACAATATTTTTTCTCTCCGCCTTCACATGGATCAGAATAACCTTCTGCCATTAACCAATCTCTAAGATTCTTATAAAGTAATTTAAAATCAAAAATCCCTTTGTATTTTATTTTAGCATCTCTAATAATAGAATCCTCTTTTGGCATAAAGACTTTAATCCTAAAGCTAATTAATAAGGTTTTCTAAGAATTTATTCAAATTGCTCTTTAATAAAATCATGTAATTCATTTCCTTCTTTTATCAAAGGTATCAAATAATTTTTTTTCATCATAGGATCAGCAACTTTAAGATACAATCCTAATAAAAATTTATTAAATCTAGTCATACCCCATTTATTTTTACTATCAAAAGTAACAGTCCCTTTAATAGTAACCTTACAATTCCCATGATCTAAATTCTTAACTTTACTTAACTCATTAAAATCTAAATCTAAATCAAATTCTAATGATCCAAAATAATCAACCTCTCTTCCTAAATAAAATCTAAATCTAACTTCCCCCCCATATTTTCCAGATCTTAACCCTTGTTCTTTTTCAATAAAAAAATAACCCATAGATTCAGCTTTTTCTTTAACCTTTTTATAAATTTTATCTATATCAAAATCAGAATTATTAATGACTATGTTTTTCTTGACAATCTCTTTTCTTAAAACCATTTACAAGATTCAATTTAATAACTTAATAATCCTTTCGTTTACATTATAGATAAATATTTAAAAACTAGCTGTAAAACATATTTATGGACTTAAGAGAATTAAATTTTAAATTAACAAAAGAAAGTTTAAAAAAAGAAACTTCAAGAGATATATTAATAATTCAAACAATACATACTATTGATGAATTAATTAAAATAATAAATACTTTAGTAGCTAATTTAAGAGAAAGATATGGTTATTATGCTCCAAGAATTTCAAAAACAGAAGATGTAGAAAAATTCCTAGAATTAGTTAATGAAAAAAACAAAGAAGACTTAGGTCTAGACTTAGATGATAAAGATCTTAATTCAATAATAGAAATTTCTAATGAAATAAAAAAATTAATTAATTTTAAAAACCAGCAAGAAAAATACTTGCAAGAATTAACAAAAGAAATATGTCCTAATCTAGATCAAGTTGCTACAACTTTAATAGCAGCTCGTTTAATTGATCATGCAGGTTCTATAAAACATCTAGCAGAAATTCCTTCTTCAACTATTCAAGTTCTAGGTGCAGAAAAAGCATTATTTAGACATTTAAAAACAGGTTCTAAAGCTCCAAAATTTGGAATTATTTTTAGTCACCCTAATATTTCAAAATCACCTCAAGAAAACAAAGGAAAAGCTGCAAGAAAGCTAGCAAGTGAGATTTCAAAGGCTGTAAAAATTGATTTCTTTAGAAAAAAATAAACAACTACATAGTAACAACAAAAACGAAAGCTTTTTAAGTAATTATAATTAACTTTTAAAGATGGATAGATTACTACCTTATAATCCAAAGAATGTGAGAAGGATATTAGCTAAAAAAGATTATTTATCAGGATTAGATAGTAAAAAAGAAATAAGAACCAGAAATCTATTTGTTTCTATTGTTGGAGTTCCAAATTCAGGTAAATCTACTTTATGTGATGGTCTTGTCACAATGGCTCAAACAGATGAATTTAGAGCAATAACAGCAAGATCCTCAAGAGACGCAGAAGAAAGATATGTACTTAATAGAAAAGAATTAATGAGATTATATAAAGAAGATAAAGCAAATTGGACACAAGTAGTTTATGCTTTAAGAGAAGAAGGAGTTTCTGGATTAGATAGAAAAGTTCTATCACATATTCTTGAAAATGGAAAAAATAAAAGAAATTTAACAATTTTCAGCAGAACACCATTTATAGATACATTAACATTACAATATCTTGAAGGAAATCCATTGCGTTTTGTTGCTAAACATTTAAAAGGACAAGATGAAGAAAAAAGTGGATACATAATACCAGATCTTGTAATAATATTAACTTGTAATGGTAAAGAAGCACTATTAAGAGAAATGTATACAAAAAGTCAAGAAAGATTAGGAAGACCACAAGAAAGAACAACAAACTTACCTGCAAATTATCCACAAATGATAGATGAACAAGTTAAAGCTTATTTAAAACTTGCAGGTTTTGTAAATAAAAAATATGATGCAAAAAAACAAGCATTTCCTGTTGGAAATCCTGCTACTGCAAATAAAGTTTACATATTTGATACAAGTACAAATATGACAGAAGAAAAATATTCACTTGAAAATGAATCAGCAAAAAGTATTCTATATAGTTTATCACAAGCATTAAAAACAAGAATATATTCTGAATTAATAAAACCTAATTTAGAAAAAAGATAATTTTATTAGTAATAGAAAATCTAAACATCCATGTCAATTGAAAATTCTAAATATGAAGGCATATTTTTTATAAATTTAAAAAATAGAAAAATAATTTCAACAAAAAATTTAACTCCGGGAAAAAGATTTTTTAATGAAAGAATTTCAAAAGAAAATAATATAGAATATAGAGAATTTAATCCCACACACTCAAAATTAGGAGCCGCAATAGCTAAAAGAATTTCTTTAATACCTATAAATAAAAATGATAAAATATTATATTTAGGTGCATCTCATGGTTACACTTCATCTTATGTCTCAGATATAGTTGAAGAAAAAGGAATAGTATTTTGTTTAGATTTTGCACCAAGAGTTGTTAGAGATTTATTTTTATTATGTGAAGAAAGAAAAAACATGATACCAATATTAGCAGATGCAAATAAACCTGAAAATTATAAAAATAGAATAACAACAGTTGATGTTATCTATCAAGATATAGCACAAAAAAATCAAGTAGAAATATTATTAAAAAATCTAGATTTCCTAAAACCAAGAGGTTATGTTTTAATAGCAATAAAAGCAAGAAGCATAGATGTAACAAGAAATCCTGAAAGAATTTACAAAGAAGTTGAAGAAAAATTAAAAGAAAAATTAAAAATTATAGATAAAAAAGAATTAGACCCATTCCAAAAAGATCATTGTTTCTTTTTATGTCAAAAAAAGTAAAACAAAAGACTTATATCTTTTATTTGCTTATGATTTTTTATGAAAGGAGAGGTTGTAAAACCAACAAAGAGGAATAAATGTGATTTCTGCGATGAGATAGCAACATTCAAATTAAAAAAAGATGAAGAACCAACATTATATCTTTGTAACATCTGTTATAAAGAAAATATAAAGCCAGAATTAAATCAAAACTAATTTTTATCTTTTTGCAGTCTAAGTTTCAAATATACTTTAACCAAGTTACCTGCAAAATTATTTATGTTTTTTATTTTCTCTAATCCAGGTATTGAATCTAAAGGTAATTTATTTAATAATTTATCTACGTTATTATAAACCTGACTTTTTTTTGTAAGTATATTTAAAGCAAGATCATAATCTTTTGTAAAATTTGATTTCATAGCATCACAATATTGTTGCATCACCTCATTAAAAACAAGTACAAGATCATTTGAACTAGGTTTTATATATCTGGGAATTCTTTTTAACTGATCTCCAACCTTTTCAATAAATATTGTTAATTCCCAATAATAAAATATATCATCTAAATCAAGTTTTAATATTGCTCTATCATTATGAAAAAAACCTCTCTTCAAAACTTTAAATATTAAATTACTTAATCTATTAACATCTTTTTCTTTATGTTCAAGCAACTCTAATACTTTATTATTCTTGCCAATTAAATACTCTTTAATATCTTCAGACATAGAAATAACAATCCTATCCATACGTCTTAAAGTATCATGTATAGAAATATCATTTACATTTAAAAAATCTTTAATAGTTATTTTCTGAGAAGTTTTTTGAATAACTTCTAAAGCAACTAAATTATCTATTGCTTCATTAATTCCTTTCAAATGATTAAATAAATTATTTCCTAGAATATTAATAATATTATAATTATTTATATAAGCATAAATTAATTCAGCTTTAAGTCTTTTTATATCCCCATCAAAGTTAATATTTATTTCTCTAATATCAATAGTTGGCTTTAAAGTTATAGGTTTTACTTTTATTATACTATCTTCTTGTTCAATAGATACAGAATCTCCTTTCTTTAAATTATTAGCTAAAACCCATTCTTTAGGCAAACTTACTACAAAAGAACTATCTCCAAATCCAATAAGTTTTCTATATGTCATGTTATTTTTCTGTATATGTTTTATATTAATTTAATAAATATTAATATATTATATATATTTTATAATAAAAATATAGGTTAGTCTTATATATAAATCTACCTCACATTTAAATTATAAAAAATTTATGGAGGAGCAGATTAAAAGTGATGGTTTTTGCATTGTTAGGAGTTCATCAGAACAAAATAAATAATGTTTTAAGCACAATTAGAGGCTTAGGCGACAAGTATGTTAACAAAGTACATCTTGTATATGGTGAATATGATATTATTGCAGAAATCAAAGCTCATAACCCTGAAACTTCTACTAATATTCTCAAAACATTAAGAGAAACAGAGGGTGTAAACACTCTGAAAACATACGTTGTCTCAGACCAGCTAACAGATGAAGGTTTAAATATACTACCTCCGGAACAACAATGGTAGTTCTCATCTGTTAGCAATATTATTTTTCTAGAGTTAAATTTATATAGAAAATAATTAATTAATTCCCATGTCAAAAAGAGGGCAAATTGCACTATATTTTATAATTGGAATTATAATATTAGCAATTTTTATTTTAGGTTATTTTTTCAAAGACAGCATTCTAAATAATTCAAAAGAAAATCAAATTACAGATACACAAAATATTCCACTATTAATACAACCAATAAATAATTTTATTCTTAGTTGTATAGAAAAAATAGGAAAAGATTCTTTAGTTCTTATAGGGGAACATGGTGGATATTATGATTTAAAAAAAATAAATAAAAATCCAAATAATATTAGTTATTATTTAATAAATAATAATTTAATAATACCTAGTAAAAAAACAATTGAAAATAGTTTATCTTTATATATAAATAATAATTTAAAATCTTGCACAAAAGAATTTACTGATTTTAAAAAAGATTTTGTAATTAAAGAAGGAAAAATTGAAACTAAAACAACAATTTTAGATGAAAAAGTAAATTTCAATATAAAGTATGATGTAGAAATAAAAAAAGAAACTCAAAATTATAATCTAAATTCATTCAATGTTGACATCAACAATAATTTATTTAAAATTTATGACAGCATAGTTATGTCATTAAACAATCATACTAATTATTCATTAATTTGTATAAGTTGTTTAAATGATGCAAGAATTTTAAATAATTTAACTATAGAAGTATACAATCCCTCTGAAAAAGAAGGTGAATATGTATTTATAGATGGGAAATATTCAATAAATAATCAACCTTATAAATTTAAAACAGCTTTGAGGTTTACATGAAAAAAATATTAGCATATATTTTACTGATATTAATTTTAGTTAGTTCAATTTATGCTATTCCATTTGCAACTATAGCAACTCAAGGTTTAAGTTTTGCTAACCCTGCATTAGGATCTGCACTAAATCAAGTTGTAACAGTAGCAGGATGTGTCACAACTGTTGCAGCATGTTTAGCAAATTATGCAACAGGACAAGTATCACAAGAATTCTATGGTGAAGCAATTAAAGCCATAGAAAAAGTTAGTCCAGAAGCAATTAAAGCAATTAATACTTACAATCAAGTTAATGGATATTTAAAACAAGGAGCTAGTATAGCTCAAGAATTAAAGGTAAATGAACAAGGTGAAGTAGAAGAAGGTTCTATGAAATTTACTAAAACTGCATCTATAGGAAATATAGTTGGTAAAGATGTAAAAAAAGAAGATATTATCCTATCAAACGCACAAATAACAAAAAAAGATGGAATTACTACAATAACTTTAGAAGATAATGGAAAATTAGAAATTTTAGATAAGACTACAGGTGAAAAAAATATTTATACAAATATTCAAAAAGGTGGAAATATAAAATTAGATAATGATGGAGAAATTACTAGTGCCCATTTTACAGTTGGAAAATTAGAACAAGGTAAAAAAACAGCAGAATTCAAATTTTCTTATAAAGTCAGCGATAGTAATAAATATAATAATATAATATATGAACTTCCTGAAGGAACAACTATTGATATGAATGAAGAAGGAACAAAAATATCAAATCTTAGAAAAGACACATATACTGGAATTAGCTCTTCACAAGACCCAGAAAATAAAGCATTAAGTTTTATAAATGAAAAAGATGGGAGTTATATTCGTTTAGATAAAAATGGAAAATTTTATGGAAAGGGAAAACTTGGCTTAAGTAATAGCGGAAGTAATTTTGATATAGAAGAAATAAATAATAATGAATTTTCTTTTAAAATAGAAAATCAGAAAAATTTAGGAGTTATTATTGAAGGTGGAAAAGTTACAAATGAAGCAGATGGTTATTCTTTTAATGTATTAAGAGAAAGAAATAATGTTTTAATAGCTAAAAGAGATGTTAGTATTGAAGAACTTGATAAATATAAAGGAAATTGGATAAGAGATATAATTATTAATGAAAAAGTCACTATTGAAAAAGAAGAAAAATTTATAGAAGAAACACTTCAAGCACGAAGTGCTGAAGATTCAAATTTAAAGTTTGAAATCTTACCTAAGAATAGAATATTTAGAGAAAAATCAGACTCAACAACAACACTAACGTTTACATTAGAAGGAGAAGCAGGACTTGATGCATATAAAATAAAAGATAAAGATGTAGAAATAGGAAACGTTTTATTTAGAATAAAAAAAGGAAAGGGACAGATAAACAATGCAAACGAGGTAGCTATAGAAATTGGAATGGATAAAAAAGTTGGTACAAAAACAAGTTTTTCTATGTTACCAATAGGAAAAGGTAATAATGATGTTACTCCAATGACCATTGTATATGACTCAGGTCCAAAAACTAAAACTATAGGAAGTTATGGAATTTTTTGTGATGGTTTATATGATATTTCAGGAAAGACATTATCAGACTATTCATCAAATTTACAATGCAATAAAAAAGAAAATATTCGTATTGCAATATTGGGAAAATTAAAAAATCCATTCGAAGAATAAATTTATTTATAAGCAATTATTTCTATAACATCTCTATGTTTTAATAAATATTCTTTACCAATTGTTAATCTCTTTTTAACATCTATAGCTCTAATAAAATTTTTACCAAAATCAGTATGTAATTTAAATGCAAAATCCAAAGCAGTACTTCCTTTTTTTAATAAAAAACAATCAGGCAAAACTCTTCCCTGGCTGTCAACTAAATTATTTAATCCTCCAGGAAATATAGCAATATAATTTAATAAATCAAAAACAGCAGAATTCAAAACTTGTTGTACTCCACTATTTCCAAATTTGTTTAATGTATTTTGTATATGATCTAAACCTAATTTTTGTTTATCATTTAAATTTCCAATAATATTAAATTTACTATCTCCAGGAATATATTTTATTAATCCTAATTTAGATGCTTCTCTTAAAGCTAATTCAAAATCAGCACTGCAAGGAATTATTTTATAATCAGGAAATTTATTTCTAATATTTTCAATATTTTTCTCTGAACCTTGAACATCAATTTTATTAGCAGCAATTATAATTGGTTTAGTTTTTCTTCTTATTGCAGTAGATAATCCTAACAATTCTTTATCTCCCCAAGTTTTTATATCAACATTAAAATCTTGTAAAATTTCTTCAGCTATTTCTTCATTAACACTTAAACTACTTAATTGTT
>JAHFKB010000047.1 GCA_023245565.1 archaeon | reverse complement strand
TTGGATCTTTATTATCAGTTTGTATTTTATATTCTGCATCAATTTCATTTTCTTTATGCAAACTTATACCAAAAACTTTTTTAGGATTACTTGGAAAAACTAATTGGCAAGACAATCCAACATTTTTTACATTTTTATAATTTCTAAAATAAGATAAATCATCTTTAATAAAACTAAAACCCTGATTAAATATATTATCACCAAGAGATCCAGATAAATCAACCCATACTGTAAACTCTCTTCTTTTATTACCATGATCTCTAGCAAATTTAATTTTTTTATAGACTAAAATATCATACTTACTATCTTTTTTATGATCAGAATCATCAACTATTATTTTTTGTCCAACATAAAAATGTGCAGCATTAACTAAAAATGGATATAATGCTGCTAATGGATCAGATTCTTTTTTAATTAAAGGAAAATCAAAAAGACCATCTAAATCATTTATTTTTTTTGTAATTTTATTAGTGACATGATTCTGAGCAAGCATATCATAAGCTATTTGATAAAATGTTAGTTCTTCAGCAATTCTTAATCTCTGCTCCCACCCTTTATCTTTATGATCAAGCATTAAATCTTTAACAGTATAATCTAAGCTCATGCTATAAACCTCGTTCTTCCATCATAGAAAGATAAATCTTTACCAAGTTTTTCATTACAATCTTTAAATTTCTCATAAACTAAAATATGACATCCATTTTTCATAGTTTCACATTTAGTTGCTTTTTGATCTAAGTAAGAAATTTCTTTAAATCCATAATCTTCAATATTCCTACTAAATCTTTTAATAACAGCATTATCAACAGTATAAGGTAAAGCTATAACATAATTTCCGCCATTAACCATAACTCTATTTTTTTCTAAAATACAATCTTCAATTTGTGATCTGTCTTTATCTTGTCCTAAATAAAATAACATATATCCATTTACAGTAATGTCAAAACTTTTATCTTTTAATCCAGTTCTTGTTGCTTTAGCTGCTAAATATTTATTTTCAATTCCTAATTTATCACAGATTTTTTTACCTTCAGCTAAGAATTTTGTATCTAAGTCTAAACAAATAACACTTCTTCCAGTAGCTCTAGAAAAATATGCAGCACCAGAACCCTCATCTAATAATTTAACTTTATGTCCTAAATCTAATTCTAATTTATCTACAATTCCACCAACTAATTTTAAAGTAGTTTCAGAAGCACTTCCTTTCCATCCATTTTCATATAATTTTTTCCATTTATCCCAAATTTTACTCTCAACTAATTTATAAAATAAATCTTCTCCTAAATTTCTCCATCTAGCTTGAATTATTGTTGCATATCTAAAATCACCTAATTCTCTAAATACTCTAGGAGAAACTAAAGCTTCTAAATGTTCAGCTGCATTAGTCAGATGATCTAAATCTACATCATGAACAGCTTGATCTTTTTTAGTTATAGGTTCAAAATTATAAAATTTATCTATTACTGATTGTTTAGCTTCTCTAATTACTACAGAATCTGCATCAATTGTTCTTGGTCTAAATTTTCTTGGAATTTTAACTTCATATTGTTGAGCTACTTGTTCTAAAGCATCCATCATAAGCTGGTCTAATTTAACACTTTTTGCAACTAATCTTATATGTGAAGTTGGTCCAGTTTGTCCTCTTCTATAAAATCTTCCTATGCCTTGATGTTCTCTTCCAGGACTTATTTCTGGTTCAATATCAATTTGTGTTATTGCTTTTTCTCCGACAGTTAGAGCTCTACTTTCATTATCAACATCAGATTTTATTAAAATATTATAATTATTACTAGATCTAAATTTATCATATAATTGTTTTCTTGCTCCAACACATGTATTTCCATCAACAACAACTACATTTCTATCTTTTCTTAAAGAATCAGCTATATATTGAATAACTCCATTATTTACTAATTGTGTTTTAAGAATAACTTTTTCTCCATTAGCAGTTAAATCTAATGCCAAATCTCTAGCTTTTTTAACTTTTGAAGAAAGATCTTGTTTTATTCCATTACAATACTTTGATAATTTTGGATTGTAAAGTACTTTTCTTAATTCTGTTAAACCTTCTCCTAATGTAACACAATCAAACCAAGCTTGGAAATAAACCTCTGCTTCTTCATCACTTAAGTTTACTTCAATATTTTTTTCTACAAGATCTGGCAAACTTAATTCTTGTTGTAATTGTTGTCTTGTTAATCTAAACCATATTTCTCTCTGGAAAAATTCTTTATAAATTTCTGGTCCAGCCCCATACAATAAAGCAGGATCTTTATATTTTACTGGATCTAAAATATGAAATAACATACCTAAGTCTCTGTACTTATCAGGCATAGGTGTTGCTGATAATAACATTAATTTTTTTCCAATAGTATAAGGAATAATTCTTTGAATAGATTTACCTCTTAAAGATCTTCTACTTTTTGCATTATGACATTCATCAAGTATAAAATAATCAAATTTATTTTCAAGTAATCTCTCAAATTTTCTCCATCTAAAATTATCTTTATCTACAGATAATTTTTCCCAATTTATAACTGTAAAATCTGCATCCCCATTAATTTTATCTAGATCTTTAAAACAATTTACAGTATCTACATTAGGATCTAAACAATGTAAATTATATGCATAACCATTTAATTCTTCTTTAGACCAAGCATTTAATAATCCAGAATTTGGAGCTATAACTAAAGCTCTAGTTTTTTTACCAGTTATTTTATCTAAGTAATATTTAGTTCCACTAGCAGCAAAAGTTTTTCCATTAACACCAGTATCATCTGCATTTAATATGCGATCTCTATCAACAGCAGCACACACTCTCATTGATTGAGACCATGTTGGCCATCCAGGTTCAGAATCTTTTATTATATCATCATAAAAACCAATATATCTTTCTAAACTTCTTAAAATTCCTTCTCTTAATCTTGCACTAGTCTCTTCTATTTTTCTATCTAAAGTTGTTTCATGTCCAGCTGCTTTTAAAAGAGTCATTCTTTCACCTCTTCAAGAAAACTTTCTAAAGCACTCTCAACTAAATGACTTTTATTTCTAAATCTTCTAGATCTTAAACCATCTCTAATTCTTAGCAAAGTTTCTTCATCAATTGAAATAGTAATTCTATGCTTCATAGTATGAGATTTTATGAAAAAGTATTACTGCTTTATAATTGTTACTATTAGATAGTAATAATAGTAATAAAATAAGATAAATTAAATTTTATTTATAGAATTATATTATTTATGAAAAAGAACTCTATATTTAAAATATATACCATTAATAAGTGGTAACAAAAGATAAAGTATATAAAGGAGCAATTTTTACTACTTTATACTATGAAGGTCAAAATATCTGTATCTATGGAAGAGGATACTATAAAGAAAATAGAAAATACTCTAAAAAGAGGAATATATAGAAATAAAAGTCATTTAATAGAATTAGCAACTAAAGAATTTATTGAGGAAAATAAAAAATGATTAAAGATGATTTTAATTTAAGGTTTTTCACTAGACTTGATATAGGGGAAAATTCAATAATAAGCATGATGGAAGAGGATCCAGAAAGTTTAGATCCAGAAAAAAATTATCAAGAATTAATTGAATACGTTAAAGGGAAAAAAAGGCCTGAACCAAATTATACAAAATTACTAGAATATAATAAGGTGGTTTGTTTTGGAGAGAGCCATCCACAAATTGGTGCTAAAGATGAAGTAATTAAAGTTTTAAAAGATAAAAAAAATACTATTACTCATTTAGGTTTAGAAATGTTTCCTGAAGCAATGCAAAGAAGCTTAGATGGATTTTTTGATAATGGAAACAATGAAGATGAATTAGCAGATCATCTAAGAAAATATTGGAATTATGATGGTGCAGAAAAAAAATATATGGAAATGGTTAAATCTGCAAGAGAATGTGGAATAAGAATTTTAGGCATAAATAATGATTTTAGGAATAGAGTTCAAAGAGAGTATATAGAAAGAATAAAAGACGAAGATCCAACATTAGTGCAAAATCAATATTGGGCAGTTATCATTGATAAGGTTTTATATGAAAATAAAAATTCAAAAATAGTTACTTATTCAGGAAGTGGTCATTTAGGTTTTAATAAATTTAATAATACTTTTAATGGATTTTTAGGAAAATATGGCATATTTTCTAGTGTTATAAATTTTATTGGAGATAATAATTATATTTCACCTCTAAAATCAAATAATTTAAGTGATAATTTAGAGAAAGCAATATCAGAGGCAGGATTAAATAATGAAAGATTAGTAATTGACATAAAAAGAAAAATACCGAGAAAAGCAGATTTTTTCATACACTTACCAAGAAGACCAAGAGATATAGATTATAAATAATTTTATTTCTGTAAACTTATCTTAGCTTTAACATTATCATGCATTCTTCTCAAAAATTCTTGTCTCTCTTCCATTTTCAAAATATCAGAATAACTTTCCAATACTAAATTAAAGGCAAAAGGGCTAGGAATTCTAGTATTAAATTCAATAATTTTAATTTTACCTTCTTCAATTAATTTTATTACTTCAGTAGAATTATCAATATCCATTAAATCTTCTAAAACTTCTCTTCTAGCTTCTTTTAAAATACAAAAATCTTCTTTAATTCTTCTTACAGCACTTAATAATAACATACTAGAAACTTGTTGTCTTCCAACATGTTTAGTCTGTCCCTTATAAGTTCTAAGTATCATAAAAGCTCTTGCAGCACAATGTCTAAATCTTCTTTTCAAAACCTCACTTTTATC
>JAHFKB010000046.1 GCA_023245565.1 archaeon | reverse complement strand
TAGAAAGAACGTTAGATAAAGGTTTAACTTGGTTTTTTGCTTATCCAAAAACAAAAATTGGATTAAATGAATTATCAAAATATATTAAATCTTCTAAAACAGCAACAAAAAAAGTTGTAGAGGATTTAATAGAAGTTAAATTTTTAAATAAAGAAGTTATTGGCAAAGCTTGGTTGATTTCAGCTAATCCAAAACATTTCTATTTTACAACAAATAAAATTTCATATAATCTACAGAAAGTTTATGAATCTGAAATAATTAATGCAGTATACGAAGTAATCCAATCACCAAGAGCAATTATTTTATTTGGAAGCTACCGTTGGGGAACAGATATAGAAGAAAGTGATATTGATATTGCAGTTGAAGTTATTGGGAATGATGAAATGAAAATAATTCAATTAGGAATAATTAAAGAATTAGGATATAGAAAAAATATTTCAGTAAATTTACATATATTTTCACGTAATAAAATTGATTTAAACTTATTCGCAAATGTTGCAAATGGAATAGTTTTAGATGGTTTCTTGGAAGTTAGAATATGAATAGGATAAAACATCCAGATAAGAAAAACGGCCTCAGTATAATTATTGCGGCAGAAAGAGAAATGTTATTTACATTAAAACAAGAAGTTACAGAAGAATCTTCATTTAATATAATAAGAAACATTTACGAGTGTTTTAGAATGTTAGGTGATGCAAGATTAATTTCTAAAGGAATAAAATCTCAAGACCATATAGAACAAATAAAAGAACTTGAAACTATTCAAGTAGTAACTGATAGGCCAATTAAAGTTATTGATAATTTAAGAAGATTAAGACATAACATTAATTATTATGGTTATATCCCAACTAAGCCAGAAGCCGAAGATGCAGTTTCTATAGCTAAATCTTGTTTTTTTCCATTACTAAAAGAAATAAAAAAAGAACTAAGTAATTAATCTTCACCCCATCTCCATCTAGGTTTTTCTCCAGTTAAATAACAAATAAAAATTAACACAATACTTAATACCAAACAAGGAACAACAACTTTCAAAATAATATCACTTGAATTAAAAAATTTCTTAGAATTTACAAGTATTACAGCCATTAATAAAACATAAATTAGCATAATAATCCAAGCTTGCCAAGTTGCAGGAGCCCATCCCCAACCATATTTCTTAGCTTTAAACCAATTATTTTCCATATTTTAATTAAGAATAACTAACTAATAATTCTTTCTAAATATAAAAATATTTATTCTCCATCTCTTAATTTTTCTTCAACTTGTTGTTCAATAGTTACAAAATTAACAGGATCTTTCCTAGCAACATCTAAGAATAATTTAATTTTATTATAATTATCTTCTAATTCTTTCTTGCATATATCTAAAGTCAATGCTTTCCATCTCTCATCAACTTTTTCTTCAGCTAGTAAAAATATCTGCTCAAAATTATAACCCCTATTTCTCCATTCATAAAACATTCTTAATATTTTTTTAGGAACTAAAAATTTATAACAATCTGCATTTGCACAAACTTCAGATTCTATACAGGTAAATTTTGCAGTATGATGTTCTGTAATACAAGCAAATACTTTTTGTTTTATGTCTTCTTCTAAAGGATATCCAGCTAAAAACTCTTTAGCAAACCCTAAAGCCATATTTACATGTTCATTAGTCTTTTTTTGTTCTGTAGCTTCACCTAACTTTATATCTAAAAATCTAGCTCCCAATTTAATAACAGATAAATTAGCATTTAGTCTTTTACCTAATTCAATAGCAACACTTGTAACATCATTATAATTGTCTAAAGAAGGAGTATTATACTTCATAATCTCAGCAACAGCTTGTTGATCTAAATCATTTACAATATCATCTACATAATCCATGGCAAATAATTATCTAGATTTATGGCTTATAAGAATTTATATAGTAAATTAATGATACTATAATAGTATATTTATCTCTCATAAATAATTGCTTTTTCAGTAAAGCTCATAGCATCAGTTTTATCAGGGAATATTTCAACTTTTAATTTTCTATCACTAATTAATTGTAATAAAACCACACCCATGACTTCTTCATTATTTTTAGCCTTTAATCCTTTAGAATAGTAAGTTCCATCCCAACGTTCATCATTTAAAGTGTAATAAGAATAATAAGTCAATGAATATTTAACTAAATCTGTAGAAATATCTACATCTTTAGGATTAGGAGAATTTCCTTTAACTCCAAATTGCATAGGTTTGCCTTTAAAGTCTCCTAAAGAAATTATTATATGTTGAGGGTCTAAGCCATCAGGAGAAATACTCAAATGTGTTCCCCAATATTCAGGTTGTTTAACTCCCTTATATCCATTAGTTTCTTCCATAAACCAATTTCCAATTAATTTTCCATCAACATCATAATCAATTTTTCCGCCTTTAGGTTCAGCTTGTCTTAAGTTTTTTTCTAATAATTGAGTTTTTAATGGTTCAACAAAATAATCAAAAGGATCTACAGTATGTATCTTCCAAGGTTCACTTTTATAATGTTCAGGAACAATAAAACCACCAAGAATAACATCTTCATTATGCACACTAAAATCAAAAGCATTTGCTTTGCCAATAAGCTCTCCAGCTTTAACTTTAATCTTGACATTTTTATTTTCACCTGGCTTTAGGCTTCCTAATTCTTGTTTTATTTTATCAGATAATTTAAAAATATGTATATATATTGTATAAAAATCACAACTGTGAGATAATATAATTCTATAATCTTCAAGTTCAGCATTATCTTTTACAGGACTAAAAAAAGTAGGCATAGCTTGAATAGAAGTAATCATTCCATCTGCAGGAGCAAAAACTTCCTTTAAATCTGCCAAAGTAGGTTGAGGATTCCAATTTTTCTGATAATAATATTGGTGATCTATTGGAGTAACATGACTCCCCAACATTAATCCTAAAGGTTCAATAAAACCAATATCTTCTAATTTCATAGGGGAATAAGTAAAATTAACTATACCAAAACCCTCACAATTATTTCCTATAACTTCACTGTATTTATTTTCATTAGAATTAAATCCAGTTTTTGATCTATCACAATTTGTAGCACTCTCTGAAGGACAAGGAGGCAGTTGATTTAAATCATTTGTTTCTTCTTTTGAAATTTCATTAAAAGAATTTGTTTCTATATTTTCATAATTTTGTTTAGTGCATCCAATTAAAATAATAATTAAAATTAAGAATAAAATAAAACTCCTTTTCATAAATATTTAATATTAAACTTTATTATAAATCTATTGATAAGTAAAAAAAGTTTTCTTATTTTTATTAACTTTATAAGAACTCAAAAATTCTTTTCTAAAGTCTTTAAACTCATTACTTTTAATAGCTTTCCTAGATTTTTTAATTAATTGCTGAATAAAATATAGATTATGAATACCCCCATATCTGTCTCTTATTGGTTCATAAGTTCTATAAATATGATGAAGAAAAGCTCTGCTAAATCTTTTACAAGTATAACATTTACAATTTTCATCTAAAGGCCTTTCATCATCTCTAAAAACAGTCTTAGTAATATCTATTTTACCTTCATTAGTAAATATTCCACCATGTCTTGCATTCATTGTAGGAAATCTAGAATCAAAGCAGTCTACCCCTAAATTAATTCCATCAATTATATCTTCAGGGCTTCCAACACCCATTAAATATCTTGTTTTATTTTTATCAATATTTTTTACACTTAATTTTACTGCTTCATTCATTAATTCTCTTCCTTCACCAATACCTAAACCACCTAAAGCAACACCATCAAAATCTAGATCATTAATAAATTTAGAACTTTTTTCTCTTAAGTCTTTAAAAGTGCCACCTTGACAAATTCCAAATAATAATTGTTTTTTATCTTCATGAGCTTTAACACATCTCTCAGCCCATAAATGAGTAATTCTTGTACAATCAGCAATATAATTTTTATCATTTCCATAATGAGGAACAAAATCTAAAGCCATTGCAACATCAGCTCCAATTTCTTCTTCAATTTTAATTACATTTTCTGGTGTGAAAAATTTCTTGCTTCCATCAAATGGATTTTTAAAATAAACTCCTTTATCATCTGCCTTATGTAAAAAACTTTTACTTAAAATCTGAAAACCCCCAGAATCTGTAAATACAACTTTATTCCATTTCATAAATTTATGAATTCCTTTAAATTTTCTAATTATATCTAAACCAGGCTTAAGATGTAAAACAAAAGCATTAGCTATCAAAGCTTCACTGCCTAATTCTTCAAGTTCTTGAGGACTTATTTGTTTAGCAGTTCCTTTAGTAGCAATTGGCATAAAAAATGGAGTTTCTATAGTTGCATGTCTAGTTTTTAACTTACCATATCTAGCTCCTAAATCTTCAGAAATTAATTTATACATAAGTAGATAAAATAAGATAAACTTTATAAAATCATTCTTTCTAATTTGAAAAATGGTAAATGGTTTTTGGAAATTAAAAGATTATAAAGATTTTGCAAATTCAATTCCTAGTGATATAATTGCATATAAATTAATATACAATTTATTAAATATTAAAAATAAAAGAATATTAGATTTTGGTTGTTTTCAAGGTAAAAGCAGCTATAATTTATTAGTTAATGGATCTAGTTATGTACTTGGTATTGATAATTTTAAAAGCAATATAGAAACAGCAAGAAAAAATTACCAAAAATTTAATTCTAAGTTAGATTTTATATTTGTCTCAAATAAATCAAAAATAAACACTAAAAAATTTGATGCAATTTCAATGACTTTTGTCCATCCAACAATTTCAAATATTAAAGAACTAGATTTTCAATTTAATAAATTATCAAAAGTATTAAAGAAAGATTGTAAAATAATAATTTTAGGTTTACACCCAAATAGTTTTAATTCAAAATATA
>JAHFKB010000015.1 GCA_023245565.1 archaeon | reverse complement strand
ATGGATTATAATGGAGTTAAAATTCAAATTATTGAATTACCTGCATTATTTGAAGGTTTTATTGATGGGGATAAAGGTCCAAGTTATTTAGCTATAGCAAGAAGTGCAGATTTAGTTGTTTTAGTTGTTGATGGAAGTTCTAATTGTGAAAAACAAATTAAAATTATAGAAGGAGAATTTGAACAAGCTTATGTTAAATTAAAGACAATAAAAGATTACAAGACTAAAAATAAAACTGGTTTAAGTGAAGATTTAATAAAAAAATATGAAAAAGATTTAGATGATAATACAAAAAATGTTTTAGTTGTTGTAAATAAAGTTATGACTAATTTTAAATGTGCTTATCCTGTTTGCTGGGTTGATGATTTAAAACAAGGAATATGGAATATGTTGGGATTAGTTTATGTACAAACTAAATTACCAAGTAAAAAACCAGATTGGCCTCCAGTGGCTTTGAAAGCTGGAAATTGTATAAGTGATTTAGCTGGATTAGTACATAAAGATTTTATTAGAAATTTTAAATATGCAAGAATATGGGGTAAAAGTGTTAAACATGATGGGACTACTGTTGGTTTAGAACATGTTTTAAAAGAAGGAGATATAGTTGAGATACATACAAAATAGAATTAATTAATGATATATTACCACAAAACTTAAAAACTCAGTAATTCTTGATAATTTTAATATGATAGGTAAGATTAGAGGACTTTTCAAAGGTTTTTTTGGTGCTTTTAAAAAGAAAAATCACATAAGGTTAGGAATTTATGGTCATCCTAATGCTGGTAAAAGTTCATTAGCAAATAGAATTTCTAAAGATTGGTTGGGTGAAGAATTTACAAAAGCTAGTGCAATTCCTCATGAAACTAGAGAAGTTATTATTAAAGAAAAAATAACAGTTAAATCTAAAGGTAAAGAATTAACTTTTAATTTAGTAGATACTCCTGGAATTGCAACTAAAATAGATTATGAAGATTTTTTAAAATTTAAAATAAATCCTAAAGAAGCTAAAGAAAGAGCTAAAGAAGCTACTAAGGGAGTTATTGAAGCTATTAAATGGTTAGATCAAATGGATTGTGTTTTAGTTGTATTAGACTCAACACAAAATCCTTACAGCCAAGTTAATATTACTATAATTGGGAATTTAGCAGCTAGAGATATTCCAGTTTTAATAGTTGCTAATAAAATAGATTTAAGAAAAGCAGATGTAAAAAGAGTTGAATCTGCATTTCCACAATATGCAACAGTTGCAATAAGTGCATTGAAAGGTGATAATATGGAAGCATTTTATGCAGAGTTATTTAGATTAGTTAAATAAAAAAAAGGAGGAAATATGTTAACACTACAATATATCCCACATCACGACTTTGTTTCTCTTACTATGGATGAGAAACTTAAAAGAATTTTAAAGGCTGTGAAGGAGGGGAAGATACTTCTTATTGAAGGTAGATTAGACTCTCTTGAAGAATCTGAATTAATTAAAAGAACAATGCAAGTTATTAGCAAAGATTTCAAAGGCATAGAAATTGCAAGTATTGATTACCAGTTTAAAGGAGATTTTTTTGAAAAATTAAGAAAAGATATTGCTCATTATTTATTAAGAAAAAAATCAGGATTAACTATTGTTGGACCTGCTACTATTGTAAAAGAAATAAGAAAAGATCCTAGTAAGATAGAATTATTAACTATGGAGAAAAAGAAAAGATAATTGGAGGAAAAATGAAATTTGAAAAAATTGGAGCTAAAACCTTATCAATGATTAAACTTTATGATAGTTGGGGTGCTGGAGGGAATCCTTTAGCTGACTCTAAAATTTTAGCAGAAATTGATTTTCCAAAAAAGGAAAAATTAGATGTTCACAATCTTAGAGATTGGAATCCTAATTCAACTTTGAGATTATCACGTGAAAAAGGAATTTCTGGTTCAACTAATGCTATTTTGTTAGACGTTGGAGGGGTAAATTTCTTACCTAAATTATTTGAAGATAAAACACTTAATGAAATAGATTGGAGATTCAATGGATTTGATATTAATATTCCTAAAAAACAACCAATAGGTTTAACTGAGGCATATTTTATTGTTTGTTTTGTGGCTGGGCTTGGTGGAAATGAACATTTGTATTCTTTTAATTTAGGTTTTAAATTAAGTAGTATTGGGTTTAGAAAAGTTATTTTGTCACAAATCTATGGGGAAGTAAATATATTATCTTTATTTAGATAAGAAACATGATGAAAAATAAATATAGGATTATTCTTCATTTATTTCTATATTTTATCATAAATGTTTTTTCTATGTCTAGCACTTTCAATAAGAAGAAGTAAATTTTTTTATTTGTTCTAAAGTTTTTACTTTTCCTAATTTGTAATCTTGTTGAGCTTTTATTATATCTTTCTTAGTTTCTTCATTTATTTCAATAGAGTCTTCTAACAAATCCCAAATAACTTCTTCATAACTTTCTTTGCCATATAATTTACGTTCTTTTAGAGTTTTCTGAAGCTCTTCACTTATTTTGATTGTTGTTACCATGGTTCTTATATAACTTACCACAGTATATAAATCTTTTTTACATATATTTAAGGATAGAAACTTTAATATACAAAGTTTATTTTTAATTAATGTGATTGTAAATGCACCAATGCGTAAGATGTAATACACTTTATTCTGATGGAAGTAATGAAATTCTAAAAGGTTGTAAAAATTGTGGTGGAAAATTCTTTTTCTTTATAAAAAAAGAAGCATTAGAACAAGTCAAAGAGATGACTAGTCAATTAACAAATGAAGATAAGAAAAGAATAGAGCAAGATGTTTTAGATATAATTGGATATGAAGAAGATAAACCTATAATTTTAGATCTTGCTTCTGTAAATATTTTAAAACCTGGCAAATTTGAATTAGATTTAGTTAGATTGTTTAGGGGAGAACCTATGGTTTACAAATTAGAAGAAGGAAAATATGTTATTGATATTGCTGAAACTTTTAAGAATGTTAAGAAGAATTTAATTGGAAAGTAAAATGATAGATAGAATAATTGTTATTTTGAGCGAAAATAAACCTGAACAGGATATAGAATTTAAATTAGGTAATTATTTGTTTATTCCTACTTATGGTTTAGATTTTCCTTATTATCCTGATTCTAATTTTTTAGTTGAAGAAAATCAAGGCAATTATAAAATATTTGGTTTATATGATCCTAGAATGGGTGAGTCAGAAGTAATTTATGGTAATGGAAAACCTAAAAGAGAGGTCTTTTTTTTGAGGCCTGTTGATAATGAATATATTAATCATGCAAATAATTTTGTTAATGTTTATCTACATAAAGATCCAAAACAAATGTATAGATGGCTGCAAGATGAAAATGAATTAATTGCTAGGGTAGTTACTTTAGCTAGACAAGATGGGAAAAATCTAGAAAATAGATTTGTTCAAGGATAAATTATTAATTTTGACTTTTGTAATATATTATTAAACTTTAATTTCAATAATTCTATTTCTATTTAAATCTTTAAGAAGTTCTTGTGCTAATTTTGATTTTTTATTTATTTTTAATTCTGCTTTGTTTCCTATTGTGTAAGTTAATAAAAAATGTCCATCAACATAAACTTCAGCTGCTCTTCCTGCGTATTCTGGAGCTAATCTAAATACTAAAGCTTTTTTTGATTCTTCAATTTTATAATTAACAGCTATTTTATCAGAACTTTCTTCATTATTAGAACTAACATTTTCGTGTTCACTTAATTCTTTAACAGTTAAACCTATTCCTAATTTTTTTTCAACAGCCATTATATTTTTTCCTTCTTTACCTATGAATTTAGCTATTTCATTTTCAGGAATATATACTTCAGCTTTATTATTAGAAATTAATTTAACTTTAACATCTTCAACATAACCTCTTAATTCTCTTTCTAAATGTTTAGCTGCTAAAACTTTACTAGGATCTTGCTGTAAAAATTCTTCTTGAACTGGTATAACAATAGTTTCTTCACCATAACTATAAATTTCAAATTCTAATTTATTTGTATTAAAATTTCTAACTTCAACAACAGGTCTTGCTAAATCTGCTTCAGTCATTCCACTTGGAACTTTAACAATCATTTTTACAGTCATAATTTCACTAATTTTACCTTTATCTATGAAAATTAGAGTGTCTAAAACAGAAGGAATCATTCCTACATCCATTCTTGATATAAATCTTTGAATTGCATCTATTGGTGTTGCTGCATGTAAAACTCCTAGAACATTACTTCCACCCAATCTTAAATCTGTATATAATTCAAAGTCTGGAGTATTTCTCATTTCATCAAAAACAATATAATCTGGTCTTGATAAAAATAATATATCATGAATTTCTTCAGATGAAGCTAGATTTTTACTATATTGTGTTACTTCTTTACTTAAAATTAAACTTCTTGGACTTTCAATTGTTTTTGTTACAAAATTATTAGCAGCGTAATATTCTGCTAGTGCTTGAGCTATAGTTGATTTACCAGAACCAGTAGTTCCAGCAATTACAACACCCCTAGCTTGAGTTTTAATTCTTGTTGCAATTTTATCAGGAATATTATAATCTTCAAGTTTTAAAATTTTAATTGGACGTACAGCTGTTATTTCCCAACCATCTGAGACAGGAGTTTTTGTTATTACAATTCTATAATTTTTATATTGAACTATTGTAGATCCAGGTCTTGAAATTTCTATGAAGGCATCTGTTTCTATCCTAGATCTTTCAACAATTTCTTTTGCCATTTCTTGAACTCTTAGTTGTGTAAGAATTTCTTTATCAACTTCTAATAATTTCCATTCACCTGGTTTTCCTTTTTTCCCTCTTGGAGGACAACCTTCTCTTAGATGAACTGACATTGTTTCAGAATCAAAATATTTTTCAATTTGTAATTTTTCTTGTAGTTCTTTGTGTGAAAGATAAATAACTTCTATACCTAAAGCTTTAGCAGATTCACATTGAATTCTATCTGCCGTTACTAAAATTGACCCTTCACTATATGCTATATCTCTAATTAATGCATCAACTTCTCCGCCTGTTTTTGCATTTGAAATTTGATAAAGATTTGGACGGTCTCCTAAAAATAATAACTTTATTTTTTCTTCTTTATTTAATTTTTGTAAATTTTGAACTTCTTCTAGGCCTAAAAATCCTATTTCTTGTCCTGTATTAGCTTGATGTTCTAATTCAGCCATCACTGCTTTTGGAATTATAATTGTTCCTGAAATCTTTTTACTTTTTATTAAATTAATAACTCCTTTTTCTACAACTACAGAAGTATCAATTACATAACTTTTTTCATCCATGTTTTTATAATTTTATTAGAGTTATTAAATTTTTCTAAGATCTTCTTAAAGGGGCTTAATATTGGTTTGTAGCATATAAAACTTAATTAATTAGGTTTATATACTAGTAATTATAGTTTATTTTTATTAGACATCTACTTTTATAGAAAGTATTTGTAATATTAGGAGGAATATAAATGAGAGACGGACACAGATCATCTGGCGGTTTTAATAGAGGACCAAGAGAAATGCACGACATCACATGCACTGAATGTGGTGGACAAGCAAAAGTACCCTTTAAACCAATAGAAGGTAAGCCTGTTTATTGCAGAGATTGTTACATGAAGAAACAAAATTCACAGTAATAATATTCTTAGATATCAAGGTTAAAATTCTAAATTTATTTTTTATTTTTATTATATTTTTCTTAAAAATACTAAAAAAGCTGTATGGCTCAACATTTGGTTTTTAGGACGTACTTTTAATCCTTCTACATACCATTCTCTTTCTAAAACTTCAGAAACTTTCCATACATAAAATCTAGAATTAATATTTTTAAATAATTCAATAACTTGTGTTATTGTTGGAAGATAAGCTGTTAAAAAACCACCTGATTTTAGAGATTTATGTGCATGATCTAAAACTTTCCAAGGTTCTAATAAATCTAGGTTAACTAAATCTAAGTTTTTTTCTGAAATTCCTTGATAAATATCTTGATTTTTTATTTTAACCTTTAATTTTAAATTTTCTAAATTTTCTTTTGCTATTTCATAAAACTCTGGATTTATTTCATAAGTTGTAACATCACAACCTATTCTTGCTAGATAAGATGCTAGATTAGCACAACCTGAACCTGCATCTACTACTTTAGATTTAACTCCAATTCCTGTTGTTGTAATTATTAGACCAATATCTTTGTAATGGGCTATTGCTGGGCCTCTTTTAATTTTATGAATATTATCTATAAAGTTTGCATCAAAGATTAAGAATTCTTTATCTAAATTAGATTTTACTATTCCATTTTTAATGTCTTTTTCTCTTATAACTCCAAAATGTGTATGAAAATCTTCTTTTTTATAATAATGAATTTCACCTTTTGGATCTATAATTACTTTAGTTATCATTAGAATATTATTTAATACTTGTTTATAATTTTATTCATTAAGGAAACTTACTAGAAATATAATTTAGAATAGACTATTAATAATTTTTATAATTTTTACAAATTCATTTTCTTTAATTTTATCAATTTTTTTTATTATTAATTTTTTATCAATCTTTAGAATATTTTCAATTTTAATACAACATTCTTCTTTGATATTTTTTTCCTCAAGTTCTGTATTGTCTATTTTAATTGTATAATTGTCTTTTATTATATTTGTAGTTATTGCACATACTATTATATCAGCAGAAAAATCATTAAATTTATTATTACTTACTATAACTACAGGCCTTACTTTTTTTCCAGATTGATCTGAGAATGGAAATGGTACTAAAATTATATCTCTTTGTTGAAATTTCATAAATATTTACTCCATACTTCATTATCTTTTTTATTGTCCCATATCTTTTTCATAGATTTTTCTGACAATGCTAACCAACCTAATTTTTCTAATTCAAGATTATTTAATTTTTTTAGAAAATCTTCCTCTCTTTCTAAAATTATTGAATTATCTTTCTCCAACAAAACTAATTTTGTTCCTTCTTTGATATTTAATTCGTCTCTTATTCTTTCAGGTATTACTATTTGTCCTTTAGATGATATTGTTATTGTTTCAATCATAGTAAGATTAGTAAGTATAGACTTACTTATATATTTTTTGATAAATAAAATTATTACTCATTATTTTGAGTAGCAAGACTTATTTTAAAATCTCCACTAGTATAATTGAAGATAATAATAAAAATAATCCAAACCATCTTACTAAACTAATTCTTTCTTCATTATCTATAAAAATTCCAATAGAAGCAATAGAAACTGTTGGCCTATTGTATATTTTAACTAAAGCAATTAACTGGGAAAATATTAACATAGTTGAAATTGTTTCTACTTTAACAGAAATGACTTTTATCTTAAAAGAAGATGATGTTTCTAGAGCATTTAACACAGTAAAAAAATTAATTAAATAACTGCGGGAGGTAGGGTTCGAACCTACGTAGACCTAAGTCAGTAGCTTTTGAGACTACCCCGTTTGGCCACTCCGGCACCCCCGCATAATAAGAATGAACTTGCTTTTCCTTTTAAAATCTTTCTAGATAAAATTATTTTATATTAATTCATAATTTACTTTTTAATTCTAATTTTATATACAATATATAGGTTACATATAAATAAAACAATAACTAACAATATTTCGGGGTGGATTAAATGACAATGGGAGAAATAGAAGGTATAGATGGGGATATGGAATTAGTAAATGGAGTAGATATAGATTTATATGGAGATTTAGGAGTGATTGATAAAGAAGAACTGAAAAATTATATAGCGGCTTTCTTTAGCAAACATAGTGAAGAGAAAGATATATATGATTTAAGTGTACATATAAAAGAATTTAATGACACTTATTTGGGAAAACCTTTAGTCTTTTGTAGTCTTTCTGCAAACACAGAATATGGTGTTATTTCAATTAACAGCAATGGCTGGGGAATTAAACAAGCACTAAGAGGTGGATTAAATTCTTTGGTAATTGAAGTAAATAAATTTGTTGTGAAAGAACTATATGGAGAAAGGTTTAGAGCCATATAATTTTTAAATAAGAATGGATTTATTAACTTCTAGTTTTTTATTTTTTTATGAAATATTTATTATTTTTAAATAGGTTTAATTTAGATATAAATAAATTAAAGAATAAAATTATTTTATTAGATAAATCTTCTTTATTTTTAGATGAAGGAAAAAATATTATAGTTGAAACAAAATTAAATATAGAAAAACTTAGTGGATTTCAAGAGATATCTAAGCTTGTTGTTTTGTTTAATGATTGGAAAGATTTTAGTTTTAAAACTATAAAAGAAGATTGTTTAAAATTATGCAAAGATAAAGAAATTAAAAATTACTTTATTGAAACTCATTTTCATAACAAAGTTCCTATATCAGCTAGATCAATTTACAAGCATATTAATCCTTACTTAAAATATGAAGGTGTTTTATTTCAAGAAAACTCTAGTTTAATATATATAGAATTTAAAAAGATAGATAGTAAATTAAATTATAGAATTAGTTATTCAAATAGTTTAAATAACTCAAATATCTTAAAAATTGATATGAGTAAATTTATTGCTGTATTAGAAAATCCTAATTTAGTTAGTGAAGTTAGTGATTTTTTAAGATTGTGCTGGATATTTAAAATTCAATTACATATTATAACTAAAGATAAAATAAACTTTGAGAAAATACTTAAGAAAGCTAAAGAAGAAACAAAAGGCATAGAATATGATAAGTTTAAATTAATAATTAGTGATTCTTTACCTAAAGATTATTTGTTAGTTGGCTTTAGTAAACATTCTGATAAAAATGAAAAAGATATGAAAAATTTAATATTAAAAGATAAAAAAATTGCTTTAATTTTTGGTGATGATAAATTTGGATTAAGTCAAGAAACAAGAGATAAATTAGATTATTGTTTTAGATTAACTCCAGAAGGAAAAAAACCATTAAGAGCTTCTCATGCTTTAAGCTATATTCTAGGCTTTTATACAGCTTATAACTTAGATTAATGTTGTTACCTATAAGTGATTAAAATAGATAATCTTATAAATTAAAAGCTATTAATTTCTTTATGAAAAGGTCTAAAGTTATACCTCTTAATGTAAATGGAGAATGGGAATTTGCTTATTTAAGAGATCAAATTAATATTCCTTTTATAGATTGTACTTCTTTAGATGTTTTTAATGAAATTTATGATCAAATAAGAGACCCATTAATTATGTTAAAATTAAGTGAATTAATTGATGATAATTCAGCATCATATAGGATTGCTAAAATGACTACAGCTTCAAATGAAGAAAAACAAAAAGTTAGTGAAGTGATTCAACCTTTTATAATTTCTGATAAAAAAGATCTTAAAGATTTAAGTGATTTAGTTGTTAATACTTATAAAGATTCAAAAGAATCAGCATTAGATTTTATTAATGATGTTGGTCTTATTTTAAATAAACTTGATTTAGAAGAAAGAGAAAGATATGTAAGAGTTTTAAAAAGAGCATTTTCTTCTGGAGATATTAAAACATTTTTAGATTTTACTTCTGATGTAAAATATGGTTTTTTAAATTTAAATGGAAATTTAGATGAGGCATTAAATTATGCTCAACTTGGAGTAGCTATGGAACTACAAGGATATATTGGAAGAAGAGTTTTTTATGATCAAGTTGTTAATTTTAAAATAAAATCTGGTTCTTCATTAGAAGAAGCTGTTAAAGTTGGAAAAGAATATGCATTTGATGGATTTAATGTTACAGATCTTGGTAAAACTATTGCTGAAGCACATGGAATAAAAGATAATGAAACAGAAAGAAAAGCAAGTGGTTTTGGAGCTTTATGTTTTGATGCTTTTAATATTTTTGGTTTAGAAAATACTATTGAAATATTTGTTCCTTTATTTTTCGCTACATATTCTAGAGTAAAAAATGTTGATAAAATAACTTTGGCTAATGTAGCTTCACTTATAAGTCCTGGAATTACTTTATTTACTCAATATAAGGGTTATGGGGAATATTTTGATAGATTAATTGATGCTTCAATTTATGCTAATGTTAATAAAATATCTAAAACTCCAAGTGAGAGTTGGATTTTTGCAAAAGCAGAAACTGATGCTGATAAATTTGGATATAATTCTGATAGATGGAGTGAAGCTGTTAAATATTATATCAATAATAAAAGGAATTTAAAAGATTCAATTATATTAGCTGATGAATTAGAACATGATTGTAAAAAAACTGGAAAATATAGAAAATCAGATCTTGATAAAGAATTAAATGGTAAATGTGAAGGAAATATTACTTTTGCAGATTATTATAATTTTGGAATTACAAGATATTTATTAACAAATAAATAATTATTTTTTTACTATATCTAACTTTAAGTGAAGTTCTTTTAATTGCTTTGGATCAATGTCGCCCGGTGATCCATCCATTGGACATTCTGCTGCTTTATTTTTAGGGAAGGCAATAACTTCTCTAATATCATTTAATCCAATTAATAATGTTACTAATCTATCTACACCAATTCCGACACCACCATGGGGAGGACCAGCATATTTATAGGCTTCTAATAAAAATCCGAATTTTTTCTCTGCTTCTTGTTCGCTTAATCCTATAATAGAAAATATTTTCTTTTGAATTTCTGGTTTGTGTATACGTAAACTGCCAGAGCATAATTCAACACCATTTAACACCAGATCATAGAGTGTAGCATAAACTTTGCCAGGATCTGAATCTAATAATTTAATATGTTCTTTTTTTGGCATACAGAAAGGATGGTGTTCTGGTTCAAATCTTTGTTCCTCTTCATTCCATGCAAACAGTGGAAAATCTGTAATCCAGCAGAATTTATATTCATTTTTAGGAATTATATTTAATTTTTGAGCAATTGTTAATCTAACTTGTCCAAGTGCAGTACATGCAGTTTTAAAATTGTCAGCAATAAATAATAGTAAGTCTCCATCTTTAGCTTTAGTTAATTTTATTAATTCTTTTTGTAATTTTTCATCGAAATATTTTGTTATGGAACTTTCTAATTTTCCTTTTTCTACTTTAGCCCAAGCCATACCTTTAGCATGATGTATTTTTGCTAATTCTATTAATTCATCTATTTCAGTTCTAGAAAGTTTAGCACAACCAGTTGCATTTAAACATTTAACAATTCCTTTATTATTTATTGCTGATTTGAATACTTCGAAACTTGAATTCTTTACAATTTCTGTAGCATCTACAAATTCTAATCCAAATCTTATATCTGGTTTATCTGAACCATATTTTGACATTGCTTCATTGTAAGTAATTCTATCAAATGGTTTTTTTATTTTTATATTTCTAGTTTTACATACTGATTCCATCAAACTTTCAACAATTTTAAATATATCTTCTTCAGTAGCGAAGCTCATTTCTATATCAATTTGAGTATGTTCTGGTTGTCTATCTGCACGTAAGTCTTCATCTCTAAGACATCTTGCTAATTGAAAATATCTGTCGCATCCGGCAACCATTAAAATTTGTTTGTATAATTGTGGACTTTGAGGTAAAGCATAAAACTTACCAGGATTTATTCTACTTGGTACTAAATAGTCACGAGCTCCTTCTGGAGTTGGTTTTACTAATATTGGAGTTTCTATTTCTAAAAATCCTTGTGATGAAAGATATTCTCTAGCAGCTTGGGCTATTCTATGTCTAATTGCTAAATTCTCTTGCATTGTTGGTCTTCTTAAATCTAAATATCTATATTTTAATCTTAATTCTTCATTTGCTTCCATTCTATCATCAATCTCAAATGGTGGAACTTCTGATTCACTGATTACTTCTAAATTATTTACATCGATTTCAATTTGACCTGTAACTAATTTTGGATTTTCCATTCCTTTCGGTCTTGCTCTTATTAATCCTTTTACACTAATACACCATTCTCTCTTTAGTTTATTTGCTTCTGGTATTTTTTTAGGATCAAGAACTATTTGTGTAAAACCATATCTATCCCTTAAATCTATAAATATAATTCCACCATGATCTCTTCTCGAACTTACCCACCCACATAATTTCACTTCCTTCTTTAATTCTTTAGAAGTTAAATCCCCGCATGTGTGTGTTCTGTAATTTGTTTCAAACATTTTTTTGCTCTTGAATTTTATTTAATCTAGCTGTTAGCAGATTCTCCTAGTTCATATGAGTTTCTAAATTCTTCAATTATTGCATTATTAATTCTCCACAAGTATGAGTTCTAAGAGCTGTTTCTGCCATAAAATTGAAGTTTTTATTATATTTATAAGTTTAATTATTCTTATTTTTTTTGCCCATTAAATGGATTTTGTCCAAAAATACTAAAAGTTAGTTTTTTATAGGATCTTAGCTTAAGTTCTTAATGGAAAATCCTTTTAAAAATTTAAAAATAAAAAACCACTATACCTATCTATTAGTTCTTGCTGGGGTTATTTTATTAATTAACTTATTTTCTGAATCAAAAATAATTTCACAAGGAAAATTAGCTCTCCTTTGCATTATTACTGTTATTTATGGTTTAGTTGAATGGATTAGAGAAAACCATTTTAATGAAAAAATTGCACAACTTAATATAATTTATAATAATTATTGGCAAGATGAATCAAATAAAAAAAATATTAATGACATCTACAATAAAAATTGGGAAGAACAGACAAGAAAAAAATTTGAAGCTGATCACAATATGAAAAATTTATTGCCAGATTATCAAAGAAATACCTGGATTTTTTTTGTAACTTATCTTATTATAATTTCTTTTTTCATTTATAGATTTTATACAAAAACTTGTTAGGGATAGTTTTTTATAGTTAATATTGTTTTTTAAGTTATGCCTATAAAGACATGGAATAAAAGAGATATTTTACCTGAAATTAATTCTAAGGAATATAATAAACTATTAGAAGAATTAGAAAATCATGTTAAATTTATTGAAAATTATAGAACTAAATTAAATCCTGAAATAAGTATTAATGAATTTATGAATATTATAAATAAATATGAAAAAATTTCAGTAATTATTTCTAGATTGGTAGATTATTCTTATTTATGGTTTTCAGAAAATACTAGTGATCAAAAATCTAAGAGTTTTAGAACTAGTGTAGAACAAATTAGTGTTGATGTCAGCAATAGAACAATGTTTTTTTCTCTATGGTTTAAAAATATAGATGAAAAAAATTCTTTAAGAATAATTAATAGTGTTCCTAATGAATATAAACATTATTTAGAATTTATTAGAGTTATGAAACCATATACTTTAACTGAAGCTGAAGAAAAAATAATTAATTTAAAAGATATAACTGGTGGCGGGGCTTTAATTAAATTATATGATATAATAACTAATGATTTTTTATTTACTTTAATTATAAAAGGCAAGAAAAAAGAATTAACAAGAGGAGAATTAACTAATTATGTTAAAGATAAAGATCCTAAAATAAGAAAATCTGCTTATCAAGAATTATATAAAGTTTATAGTAAACATAGTGATGTTTTAAATGAAATTTATAGGAATGTTGTTTTAGACTGGGGAAATGAATGTTTAAAATTAAGAGGGTATAAAGAACCAATTACTTCTAGAAATAAAGGAAATGATATTACTGATAAGACTATTAAAACTTTAATAGAAGTCTGTAGAAAAAATAGATATATTTTCCAAGATTATTTTAAATTAAAATCTAAATTATGTAAAATCAAAAATATGAGTAGATATGATATTTATACTAGTTATAAAGAGAAGAATGTTAAATATAATTATAATAAAGCACAACAACTTGTTTTTAATGCTTATAAAAATTATTCTGAAGATATATATAAATTAGCTAAGAAAATTATTGATAGTGATCATGTTGATTATGAAGTAAGGAAAAATAAAATGGGTGGAGCTTATTGTATGGACATTTCTCCTGGAATTACTCCTTATGTTTTATTAAATTATAATGGAAATATAAGAGAAGTATTTACTTTAGCTCATGAGTTAGGTCATGGAGTTCATGATTTATTAGCTAGTAAACATTCTCCGTTAACATGTCATCCTCCTTTAGTATTAGCTGAGACTGCTTCTGTATTTGGGGAAATGTTATTATTTGAAGATTTAATTAAAGATATAAAAGATAAAGAAACTAAAAAAAGTTTGCTTATTAATAAGTTAGATGATACTTATGCAACAATAATTAGACAAATTTATTTTATTATATTTGAGATTAAAGCTCATGAAGAAATTTCTAAAGGTGCTGATTTAAATAAATTAAATTTTTTATATTTAGAAAATTTAAAAGAACAATTTGGTAATTCAATTAAAATACCTGAAGAATTTAAATATGAATGGATTTCTATACCTCATATTTATCATACTCCATTTTATTGTTATTCTTATGCATTTGGAAATTTATTAGTTTTTGCTCTTTATGAAAAATATAAAAAAGAAGGCAAGAGTTTTGTTCCTAAATATTTAAAAATATTAAGTTATGGTGGATCAGAAAATCCTGCTAAAGTTTTAAAAGAAATTGGAATTGATATTGAAGATGAGAAATTTTGGCAAGGTGGGTTTGATTTAGTAAAAGAGATATTACAAGAATTAAAGGAGTTAAATTAATTTTTGTATATTGGTGCAACTGCTATATATACACCATCAAAACCATTAAATTCTCTTCTAAATAATTTACCCAATTTACATACTTCTAAGAAATCTTTAGTTACTTCTATTCTTCCATTTGGTAATATTGATCCTGCTGCAAATTGATATTCTTTTCTTCTTTGAATTTCTAAATCATATCTGCTTGGTAAAACTTTTACAGCTCTTAAATTAGTTCCTTTAGTTATTAATCTATAATCTGGAGTACTCAATTTATTATTTTTGCTACTAATAATAAGTTTTCTTCTTTTTATCCAAATATCTTTCACATCTTCAGGCACTTCTAATTCAAGACCTTCCCATGTTAAACTTTCTAAAGAAAAATGTGTGATTCCATGTCTTAGATATTTTTCAACTTGAATTTCATCTAAATTGTATAATTGCATATTAAATGTTATTTAGAAAAATTTAAAAGCCTTGTTAACAAGTATTAACAAATGAAACAAGCAATATTAATAAGACAAGATTTAAAACTACCAAAGGGAAAAGCAGTATCTCAAGGAGCTCATGCTTCTGTTGAAGCTGTTTTTAAAAGTGATAAAAGTTTAGTTAGTGAATGGAGAAAAGAAGGAATGGCTAAAATTGTTTTAAAAGTTAGCGATATTAAAGAATTACAAAAATATAATCAATTAGCTAAAGATTATGGATTAACTACTGCTTTAATTACTGATGCGGGAAGAACTACTGTTGAACCTGGAACTGTAACTTGTTTAGGTATTGGTCCTGATGAAGATGAAAAAATAGATAAAGTGATTAAAGATTTAAAATTATTTTAATTCTTTTATATAACTTAAAATTTATAGTCAAGATTTAAAATCTAACTATAATTGCATTTAATCCTCTAAATTTTTTAGGAGATTTTTCTGAATTTCTCCCGAAACATATTTAAACTTATAATTTAATTAAATTGTATGCTAACTGATACAAAAATATTAGAAGAATTAAAAGCTATAAGGGTTGATTTAGAATATTTGAAAGAACACATGGTTGATATTGATACTGTAATGACTGAAGATGACTACAACGATGTTCTTAAATATAGAGAAGAAAAAATGTCTAATAAACTTATTTCACATAACAAATTAAAAAAAGAATTGGGATTATAAATATGTTTGAACCTGAATATTCTAATCAGGTTATTAAATTTCTCAAAGGTGCAGATAAATCTTTAGTTAAAAGGTTGTTTAATAAAATAGAAAATTTGATGAAAGAACCAATAATGCACGATTCAAAATTTATACAAGGTTATAAAGAGAAAATATATAGAGTAAGGGTTGGTGACTATAGAATATTATATGAAATAGATTATGAAAATAATAAGTTGGGTATTATTAAAATAGATAAGAGATCAAAGGCTTATTATTAATTCTAAAATCTAACTATAATTGCATTTAAAGCTTTTTCAGCTTCAGATAAATAAAAAATAGCATCATCTTTTTCATTTCTAGAAACATAAATACTAGCTAGATCTAGATTCTTACTAGCTCTGTTAACTGCATTATCTCCAAATTTATTTATTAATTCTGCTTTTAATTTTCCAAAATTTTTTAATGCTTGATCTAATTCTATTCTAGCTTGAGTAAAATCTTGACCTTGACAATGTATTTTAGATAAGTGTACTTTTTCTCTTATAAATTCAACTTCTCTTTTATCTACCATTTTAAACTTTTTTAGCAAATATTTCTACCCAATTAGTTCCTTCATCATTAGAAACTACAGATTCAATAATTTCAAATCCATTTTCTTTTAATAAATTATTTAATTCATCTTCTTTGTATAAAGCATAAAATCTTAGAGAATTTCCATATCTTTCTTTTTCTATTAATTGTTCTCCTTCACCTTCTTTTACTGCAATAAATAAAATTCCATTATTTTTTAATGCTTTATGAAAATTCTTAATTAATTTATTATTATCTTTTTTTGGAATATCTGCCAGAGTTGCCATGCACCATATTCCATCAAATTCTTCATTAGAAACCATAAGAAGAAGATCTCCTTTAATAACTTTAACTCCATTTTTACCAGCTTCTTTAATCATTCCTTCAGAAATATCAACAGAAACAACTTCTAAACCATCTTCTCTTAAATAAGAAGAATCTCTTCCAGAACCAGAACCTGCATCTAAAACTTTTCCTTTATTTGGGAGCATAGAAACAAAACTTGCTAGCTGAAATTGTAATAATTTATTTTTAGTATATTCTGAATATATAGAAGCATATTTGTTATAAGTTTCTATTGCTTTTTTTATATTTTCTTTTATGTTTTGCTCATCAATAGACATAATATTACTACTAAAAGATGATTTAAAAACATTTTGATTGTTTTTTTGAAGGAGTTTTGTAAAAATATTAGAAAGCCTTATTAATGATAAATCTAAATTTATTTTTATGTTATGGATTAACCAAAAAATAGGCCAGCTAGTAAATAATATTAATCCTAAAGATATTGCTTTTTTACTTGCATCAAGTTTAGAAATAAATAAAGCTAAAAGATCTAGATTAAAAGCACAAATAGGTTTAGATTGTTTATATTCTCATAATTATTTTAAGAATTTTATTTTTGAATTTTATTTTAAAGAAACTAATTATAAATTAAGATGTAGTGCATTAGCTGGTTTAGATAGTATTTTAAAAAATTATTATATTGGTAAATCTATTACTACAGATAGTTTGGTTCATAAAGTTTTTATTTCTAAAAAAATTTCTTTACTTTCTGATATGAGTAAAGAAAAAGGAAGAAGATCTGAATTTATTCAAAAACTTAAAATACAATCTTCATTTTTTGTTCCTGTAGGTAATTTTGGTATTTTAGTTGTTAATAAAATTAATAAAGAAAAACTTAGTGATTATGAAATTAGATTATTAAAGAGTTTTATTAATGAAGTTCTTACTCCTTCTTTAGAGTTGGCTTTAGATAATGAAAAGAATTTTGGTACTTCTATAAGAGATCCTTTAACCACTTTATACAACCATGGTTATTTTGTATTTCAATTAGATAGAGAAATTGAAAATGCTAAAAGAGGAGGAAATAGTATTTGTTTAGTTATGATTGATATTGATTATTTTAAACATTATAATGATAAGAATGGACATCCTAAAGGAGATAAAGTTTTATTTAATGTAGCTAAAATATTAAAAGAAAATACAAGAAAGGGAGATATTGTGGCTAGATATGGTGGTGAAGAATTTGCTATTATTTTACCTAATGCAAATTCTAGTGGTGGATATAATAAAGCAGAACAAATTAGAAAAGCAATTGCAGATTTTAAATTTGATAGAGAAGAGTTTCAACCTGGAGGAAATCTAACAATAAGTCTTGGTTTAGCTGATTTTCCATTAAATGCTACTGAACCAAATGAACTTTTAGAAAAAGCTGATAAAGCATTATATCATAGTAAAAATAATGGTAAAAATAAAGTAAGTGTTTATGGGGGTTTTTAAATTATTCATTAAATAATCTTTTATTATACATTTTTTTAATTGCTTTCATTGCATCATACCAAATAGCTTCTTGAGTTTCACTTTTAGAAATTAGCATTGTGGATCCATCTGGTTTTATTCCATAAACTTCTAGATCTTTATCAAATAATGCCATTCCATTTTTTATTGCTAATAGAATTGCTACTTCTTTGAAAACTTGTGGGTCCTCTTTTATAAACATATAAAAATATTATAAGCAAGCTATATAAATTTTCCTCTTTAATTCTTAATATGAAAATAATATTAGAAGGTTATAATACTAAATTTGAAAATGAAATATTTACTCAAGATCAAATTAGAACACCTATCTTAGATACTAGTGAAATTCGTCATTTTAAAAGAATTAAGATAAAAGAAGTTGAAGTTATATCAGTAGTTTCTCTTAATAGGTATAAAACTCCAAGTGAAGAACAAATAATGAATAATTTAAAACAAAGAGTTTCTAAAATTAAAGAAGCAGCTAGTGCACTAGTAATAGATTCAAATAATAATTTTGATCATTTAGATGAAAAAATTATTGATTTAGGAAGAGAATTTATTTTAGGTTTTTTAAATAATAATCCTGAAATTATTAATGATGTATTAGGGAAAATTAATAATAAATCTGAAAAAGAATATCTAAATATTTCTAATGGGTATATTCCTAGAGAATATTTAAGGTCTTATTTAGCAACTGGTGGTTCTATTAGAACTATAGAAGATATTGAAAAAAGATTATCAGATCACCTATTAAGTGCATGTGGTTATGGTTATAATTTACATCTTGGAATATTATTTAATGGTAATTTAATTGAAAAATCTAGAGTTAAAGACCTATCAAAAAATAAAAAATTAGAAACTGATGAAGTAAAAATAAATAGATTACTAGCAGAAGAATACACTAATGAATTAATTGATAAAATATATTGTGCAGTTAATAAAAAAAATTTCTATGAATTAAAAGACATATCTGATAAATTCATTGATCATTTAGCCATTAAAGCAGTTATAGAATTAAAAGAAAAATATCCTATAATAAATAATGTTATCTCTATAAGAAGAAATTAATTATATCCTATAAAATATATATTACTTGGAATAAATGGACGACACGACATGGGTTTTACGCGTAAGGCTTTTTAAACTATCTAATATAAATTAGATATGATTACTTTTAAAGATAATCCAGATAGTGCAGAAAATATAAATAAATTGCTTCATCCATATGTTAAAGAATGGTTTTTTAAAAAATTTAAAGATTTTTCTTTACCTCAAAAATTTGGGGTAATGGAAGTTCATTCTAGAAACAATATTCTTGTTAGTGCCGTTACTGGAAGCGGTAAAACTATGACTGGATTTTTAGCAATTTTAAATGAATTAATTGACTCTAGTGAAAAAGGAATTTTAGAAGACAGGATTTATTGTATTTATATAAGCCCTTTACGTGCATTATCTCGTGATATCCATCATAATTTAATTGAACCTTTAAAAGAAATAGAAGAATTGGCCGGTAAAAAATTTGGTATTAGAATTGGAATAAGAACTGGGGATACTTCTGCTACTGAAAAAGCTAAAATGCTTATTAAGAGCCCTCACATACTTATTACTACTCCAGAATCTTTAAGTTTAATGTTGAATTCAATTAAATTTATTAAAAATATGAAAAAAATTGATTGGTGTATTATTGATGAAACGCATGCATTAGCTGAAAATAAAAGAGGAGTTCATTTAAATTTATCTTTAGAAAGATTACAAAATCTTAACCCTGGAATGTGCAGAATAGGTTTATCTGCAACGATTCATCCTTTGGATCTTGTTGCTCAATGGTTGGTTGGTTCTGGAAGAAGTTGTAAAATTATTGATGCAAGATTTGATAAAAAGATAGATATAAAAGTTATAAGTCCAGTTGATGATTTAATTAATTCTAGTTATGATAAAATTAGTAATGAGACTTATAACTTAATAGATAAATTAATTCATGAACATAAAACTACTTTAATATTTACAAATACAAGAAGCGGAACTGAAAGAGTTGTGCATCATTTGAAAGATAGATTTCCTAAAAAATATACTGAGATAACTGAAAATGATCCTACTAGATATTCTAGTTTAATTGGAGCACATCATGGAAGTTTAAGTAAAGAACATAGATTTAAAGTTGAAGAAGCTTTAAGAAATGGAAAATTAAAATGTATTGTTTCTAGTACTTCTTTAGAATTAGGAATTGATATTGGTTATATTGATCTAGTAATTTGTTTAGGAAGCCCAAAAAGTATTGCTAGACTATTACAAAGAACTGGTAGAAGTATGCATACAATAGAAGGGGTAACAAAAGCAAGAGTTATTGCAACTGATAGAGATGATTTAGTTGAATGCTGTGTTATGGTTAAAAATGCAATTGAGAGAAAAATAGATAGAATTCATATTCCTACAAATTGTTTAGATGTTTTAGCACAACAAATTATTGGAATGGCTTTAGATAAAGTTTGGGAAATAAGTGAGTTATATGAATTAATTAAAAAAAGTTATTGCTATAAAGATTTAAAATTTGAAGATTTTAATGAAGTTCTAGATTATTTAGCTGGAAATTTTGCTTCTTTCGAAGAAAGACATGTTTATGCTAGAATCTGGAAGAATGAAGGAAAAATAGGAAAAAAAGGAAAATTAGGAAGAGTAATTTATATGACAAATTTAGGAACAATTCCTGATGAAAGTTATATTATTGTAAAAATTAAAGATCATGTTATTGGACATATAGATGAGAATTTTTTAGAGAAATTAAAACCAGGAGATATTTTTGTTTTAGGTGGAAATACTTATCAGTTTAAATTTTCCAGAGGAATGGTTGCACAAGTTGTTTCTGCTGAAGGAAGAAAACCTACAATTCCTAGTTGGTTTTCTGAAATGTTACCTTTAAGTTTTGATTTAGCTATAGATATACAAAAATTTAGATATTTAATTGAAGATAAATTTGAAAA
>JAHFKB010000045.1 GCA_023245565.1 archaeon | reverse complement strand
AAGTTTAGGAGTTAGATATTTAGTAAAGTAAAGGGATTTTCCCTTTCTTTTATTTTTTTATTAAATGAAAATAAAATATTTATATTATTTTGGAACTTTGTTATTATTCTTAGGATTATTATGGATGTTTTTACCCCATACTGCACATGATATAATATTAAATGAGTCTGAACAATCTTCTCATTTGTTTCATACTTTTGAAGGAGCTTTTATTGCAATTGTTGGAATAGTAATTATGGTAATTAGTAATAAGTTAGAAAATAAAAACAAGTAATTAAGTTTATAAATTTGCTTTCTAAATATTATTTATGAAATTTAATAAGTTTGTTGGATTATTTGGATTAGCTTCTTTATTGGGCTGTTCAAAATTATTTACACAAGAAATGAAAAATGAATATAATTTATCTTCTTCTTTAGAAAATTTTCATTATGGTTTAAAAGATGAAGGATATGTTGTTGATGGTTCTTTTATTGTAAGAAATAATGGAAATAAATCTTTAAGTGGTGCTACTTATATTTATAACATATGTGTGGCTACTATGGAAAAACCTAATGAGCCTTATTCTTGTATAGGAAAACCTAAATCTGGTTTAGTTGATAAATTAAGACCTAATCAAGAATTTACAAAACCAGTTAATCTTATTTTAGATGATTTAAATGGTGGAGCTGTTGCCCATTTTAGTTTAAGTGTTTTTGTTCATAGTGAAGGTGAAGTGGTTTATTTAGGGCATAAATTAGGAGAAATTTCTCAATATAAATAAATTAATAATTACATTCCCAGTCTACTACTTCTTGAAATGGAGTTTCATCATTAGAATTTTTTCCAAATGCTTCTAGACCCATTTTCTTATTTAATAAAATCCAACCATCTCCTATTATTACCCCAATACAAACACCATCTGGATCATAGAAAGTATATGTGAGTGTTTCTACTTTCTTTATTTCTCCTTTACTATCTGGAAAATATAAACAACTTCCTTTGCAATCATCAGCTAAAGTTTTTTCTATTGTTTTTCTATCTTGATTATAAATATTTCCATAATAAATTCTTTTTTCTTCTTTAATTGATTGTTCTTTTTTATAATGTTTTTGTCTGTTACTAGTATTTATTCTATTTATGTTATTTTCAATAATTTTGTTTTCTAAATTATCTGGATCTTTATTTTTATTAGAATTATTATAATTAAAAGAACTACTAAATAAAGTAATTCCTAGTATTAAATATTTTATATATCTCATAAGCTATTTTTAGTATTTTTAAATTTATAAATATTACTTAGTTTTTTTACTAAAAAATATTATGTAAATATAAACTATAATTAATAATGAATAGTTTATTATCATAAAATACTTATTACTCCAATTAATTACACTTAATTTATAATTACTTATTGGCCATAAAAATGGAGTTGGAAAAAATTCTTTAGTATGTGTTGGAATATCTATTAAGATATGTAATAACCAACCACCAATAACCCATGGAATTTTTCTTGTTATAAAATATATTATGCTGAATACTAAGAAGAAGATTATTAAACTATGAGTAAAATTATAACCAATAAACACATAATTGGGAATTTTTTCTAATGCTGGCTTTCCAAAACTTAAACCTCTAGTAAATAATTCAAATATAAAGAATGGAGCAAACGCTATTAAATCTGGCATTATTCCGAAAAATGCAGCTAACCATTTGTACTTCTTTTTATTATAGATTGCATATGTCCATAATCCATGTGCGAATACATCCATGTTAAAATAAAAATTGTTTTATATATTTAAAAATCTTACCAATGAGATTGTTATTAAGACTCTTAGTTATTATAACGCAAGAATACTTATAAGTAAAATTAAAATTGCATTTTTGGGCAATTGAACTTTTTCTTGGGCTTTTTTATTTTTATAAATTATAATAATCTTGTAAAACTATTCTATCTAGATTATCTAGGTCTTTAACTACATATAATCTTCCATGACCTATTTCTATTATTTTCTGAGCTAATTCTGTTGCTTCTTTACTTAATTCAATTCCAATAACAGAAACTGTAATTCCTAAAGCTGCTGCTCTTTCAACTAAGTTTAGAGTATTTTTATTAGGATCATTACCAACAGTAGGAACTGCATCTGTAATTAAAACAAGATGTTTTGTTATATTGTCTTTTGGAAACATTTGAATTGCTTTGTCTATTGTTAATGCGAGATCTGTTTGTTTTTTAGCTCTAATTTTTACTATTGATTTAATGAATAAAGAAAAGTCTCTTGTAGGATAAACTACTTCTTCAATATCGCTTCCAAATACAATTAATCCAACATGGTCTTGTTCATCAATTGCTTTATATGCTAAAGCTATGCCTGCTCTTTTACATAATTCTAATTTTTTACCTTTCATAGAACCAGAAGCATCTAAACCATATACTATGGAAATTTTTCCTTTGTTATCTCTTTCAAAAACTTTTAAATCCTCTCTTTCTAATTGTGTGTGTTTTTTTCTAATTGCTTTTCTAATAGAAGCTTTTATTGCAATATCTTTATATCTATCATGTGCTTTGAAGTTTCTTATATTTTCTTTATCCCCATACAACATTGCTTTTTTTGTTTTTTTCTCACCAAGACCTTTAGCTCTTAGGTCATCTAATTCTTGCATATACATTATCATAGATGCTAGAGAAAAACCTTTATCTGTAATAGAACCTTTTTCATCTATTAAGTCTTCATCTTTTAATTCTTGTTCTTGCTGTTCTAAATTATTTTTTAATTCTCTTTGAAATTCTGGAAATTTAATATTTTTTTTAATTGCATTATTGTCATAACCAGATGCAAATCTTAGAAAACTTTCACCATACATTCTTTCTGCATTATTATAATCTCTTACTATATTTTCAAACATCATTTCTGAATTAAATGCAAATAAACCTTGATTTAATGCTGCATCTAATAACATTCCTTGTTGTGATCTTTGTTTATTTCCTTCAACTATAGAATGAGCTAATTCTTCACTAGGATCTATATTTCCCTTTTGTTCATATCCTGTTTTTGCTTCTTTAATATTATCTTTACTAGGGATACTCGCCTTTATTGCTTTCAGAAGTTTCTCTAAATTTATTAAATTCTTTTTTTAAAAACTCTTTAGAATTTGTTAAATATTTAATGCTTGGTTTTAATCTAATTCTATGAGCTACTACTGAATCAAAAGCTTCTAAAACATCATTGATTATTACATCTTTTCTATTTGATAATAAAGCATTTGATTGTGCTCTTTCATATAAACCAATAGAAGCTCTAACACTTGGAACTCTTTCTAGGTTTTCATTATTTCTTAATGATCTAATAAATCCTAAAGTTGTATCTAATAATTTATCTGAAAAATTAATTTCTTTTAAAGTTTCAGATTTATTTATTACAATTTTCTTTTCTATTTCTTGTGTTTCTGGATAATTTATAAAAACAAAATCAAATCTATCTAAAAGTACTTCTGAAAGTTTTTCTGTAGCCGCAAAATCTTCTGGATTCATTGTTGCTACTAAAATAAAATTAGCTTCTAGGTCTAGTTCATAACTTCCAATTGTTGCTTTTCCTTCTTCTAGAACTTGTAATAATGCATTTTGAATTTTTTCTGGAGCTCTATTTAATTCATCAAAAAATAATAAACCTTGATTAGCTTTAAAGATTTTACCTGGAGTAAAACTTTCTATTGCTAGAGGACCAAATTTCATTGCTTTTATTGGATCAATATCTCCTAAAAGATCTTCAACTGTTAGATCTGGAGATCCTTGAATTCTAACAAAACGTTCTTCACCTTTTAGATTCTTTGTTTTTGAAGTTGATGTTTTGCATTCAGGACAAAATGGTTTATTAGGTAAACAATGAAAATTACAATCATTTACTTTTAATTCTGGAAGTAATTTTGAAATATTTTTAGCTAAAGTTGTTTTTCCTATTCCTGGTGGGCCTACTAAAATAATATGCCTACTCATTATCATGGCTGAAAGAATTTGTCTTTTTGCTTCTTCTTGGCCATAAATATCATTAAATGGGTCTTTTCCTTTTAATTGTTTAAATGTTTCTGATAGCATTTTCCGAGTCTGAATAATTGTTACTTTATAAAGTTATGTAGTAACTTGTTTTGAAGAAAACTTTATATATTTTGAGATCATTGCTGAAATCTTTATACTATTTGACAGTAATTACAAACATAAGTTTTATATATGTTTTAATTTTCGTAGGATTTATGGTTTTAGGTAAATACTTTAAAATAACCATTAGTAGTCTTTCTTTACTCTTATTATCTAAAACTTCTGCTAATGCTCTTGAAAAGAATTTAGAATTAGAAAGAGCATATGTTACTTCTTGTGTTAATAATGGAATTTGTAGTACTGATAATAAAGATGTTACTATAGATAATAAAGTAAATTTAAATGCTGTTGTTGAAGGAAGATTAAATGGTAAAAGAATTTATTTTTCTGAATCTAATAACTTAAGAATTAATGGAAGAAAAATAGATGCTTCATTAATAAAAAAATGGAAAGATATTGAAATTGGTTTAAGATGGTATAAAATTGAGACTATTGGAGATTATTATTCTAATTGGAATGGTTCTAAATTTGGAACATATGATTTATTATCTAAATAATAATAAGTTACATTTTCAGTAAACCAATCTATGTAAATATCTTCAGAAGGAGAAGAATAACCACCACTTCTTCCAATTTGATAAATTGATTCTTGTGATGTTTTTTCTAAACAAGTATCTATATAATTTTTAACTGGAATTAATTCTTTAGGAATATTTATTGTGTTTTCTGATTGTTTATTAAATAAAGATTTAAGAGCTTCTGATTTAAAATATAATACTAGTATAATACTAGTTAATATTATAATTCCAATTATAAAATATAAAGTCACCTGGGCTTTTTTTTGCATAAAGAAATAGAATATTTTTAGTATATAAAATTATACTTTGGTTATATATTCAAAAGAAACCTTTTTATATTAGTTTTAAAGATTAATTAATATGCCAGAAAAGAAAGAGGTTCATTCTGAACATAAAGTATTACATAAAGAAACTCATGAATTAAGTTCTAAAAATGTATTAGAATTAAT
>JAHFKB010000044.1 GCA_023245565.1 archaeon | reverse complement strand
TGTTGCTTTAAGTCTTGCATTAGAAAATAAATTAACTGTATTTTTTATAACACCAAAACACACTCAACATAGGATTGCAGTTGAAACTTTAAAATTAATTAAAGAAAAATATAATTTAGATTTTGGAGTTGTAGATTTAATAGGGAAAAAATGGATGTGTGCGCAAGAAGGAGTTAATGAATTAACAACTGGAGAATTTTATGATTATTGTAAAGATATGATTAGTAAAAAACAATGCATTTATTATGAGAATATAAAAAATAAAGATAAATTAAGCGTGCAAACTGAAGTTGTATTGAGTGAATTGAGTAAAAAAATATTACATGTTGAAGAATTTAAAGAACATGCTAAAAATAATAAATTATGCCCTTTTGAAATAGCTTGTTTAGTTGGAAAAAAAGCTACTGTTATTATTGGAGATTATCACCATATTTTAAGTCCAAGTATAAGAGAAACTTTAATTGAGAGAATTGATAAGGATTTAAGTAATTCTATAATTATTATAGATGAAGCACATAATTTACCTAGTAGATGCAGAGAATTATTAAGTTCACAATTATCAGCTGCAACTGTAGATTTTGCAATTAAAGAAGCTGAGTTAGTTGGTTTTAAAGATATGGGAGAAAGTATAAAAATTATTTTAAATTGTTTGGAAGAACTTAAGAGATTAAAATTGAATAGAGAATCTAGAGAAGCTTTAATTGATAAAAGTGATTTATTAAGAGAATTAGAAAAACAAATTGATGTTAATCAACTAATTGGGGATTTATTGTTTATAGGAGAAAAAATTAGAGAGGTTAAGAAAAGAAGTGCTTGTTCTAGTGTTGCTAGTTTTCTTATTAATTGGCAAGGACATGATGAAAGTTTTACTAGATTTATTAAATTAAATAAAAATGATAAAGGTAAAGAATATTTAACTATTTATTATAATTGTTTAGATCCTTCTTTAATAATGATGGGAATAGCTGAGAATTGCTATTCTACTATTTGTATGTCTGGAACTTTAACTCCTTTAGATATGTATAAAGATTTATTTGGATTTACAACTATAGCTGAAGAATTTAAAAATCCATTTCCTAAACATAATAAATTAAGTATAATTGTTCCTGAGACAACTACTAAATTTACTGCTAGATCCCAAGATATGTTTAAGCATATTGCAAATTATTGTGCTTCTATTGTAAATGAAGTTCCTGGAAATTGTTTGATATTTTTTCCAAGTTATGATTTAAGAGATAAAGTTAATTTTTATTTTCAAAATCAATGTATAAAAACTACTTTTTCAGAAATTTCTAATATGAATAAAATTGAAAAAAATGAATTACTTGAGAAATTTAAATCTTATAAAGAAAATGGTGCTGTTTTATTAGCTGCATCTGGTGGAAATTTTGGTGAAGGTGTTGATATTGAAGATAATATTTTAAAATGTGTTGTTGTGGTTGGAGTTCCTTTAGATAAACCTGATTTAGAAACTCAAGAATTAATTAAATATTATGATAAGAAATTTAGTAAAGGTTGGGATTATGGATATATAATGCCTGCTATGATAAAGTGTTTGCAAAATGCTGGAAGATGTATAAGATCTGAAAAAGATAAAGGTGTGGTTGTATTCTTAGATCAAAGATATACCTGGGAAAGTTATTTTAAATGTTTTCCAAAAGATGGAAATTTAAGAATAAGTAAAGAACCAATAAATAGAATTAGAGAATTTTTTAATAATTCTGATATTAAAGAAAATTAATTTTGATTATAACCTAATTCTTTTACATAATGTTCATAAAGTTTATTTTGAAGTTTTCTTAAATAGGATTCTAGGTCTATTTGGTAATTTTTATTTTCTACAGAAATATTTACATTTGTATTAAAATTCATTTTCTCAGCTAAAGAAGCTGCTGATTTACCCAAACTCATTGTCATAGTTGCACATAATAGATCAATATCGTTTTGTCTTAAAAATGTAGAATATAATTTTAAATTCCCATAATTTTTACTTACATAGTCATCCATAAATTTTTGTAAATCTTCTATAATTCTTTCATAAGTCTCTTCTAAGTATTTTGATCCAATTTCATCTAATATTTTCCTTTTTATATTACTTAAATGTCCTTTATGTCTTTCTTCAAATCCCCTTCTATAATTGGGTGAAAAATCAGCCATATCACTTTCATTCTTAGGAAGCTGGCTAAAAATTAAATCATCTAATGTACTATCAGCTATTCTGCAATCTATTGGGTTTTTTCTATTAATCATTCCAATATTTAATATAGTAACATTTTTTACCATTTTCTTTAAATAATCAAATAGTTAATTCTTTATAAATTTAACTATTATTTACTACTTATAAGAAGTTAATTTTTGGATAATTATTTCTTAATGAATTCTACTCCTTCTTTATCTTTAAATTCTTTATCTCCTGTAACAAAATTCATTCCATTTTCTTTTGCAAAGATATAACCAACACAATCAAAAAAAGATAAGTTTTGTTTTTTATTTTCATATCTATAATTTACTGCCTTAATTAATATTGGTAGTGAAGCTGAAGTTGAGAAATTTTCTAGTTTTTTACACCATAAATCAGCTAGATCTTTTCCACTCTCCCTTAGTAAAACTGTGTAAAGTTCAGCTAAAGTTAAATCTAAAACAACAAAGTCTGATTCAAATAGGTAATTAAATCTAGGATTGCTTTTACTTATTTCTACTAAAGCATATGTATCTAAGAATTTTACATCCATTTACTTTCTAACTCCTTTCTTACTTCTTTGATCATTTGTTCTGTTGATTTTTTAGATTTTAAAGTTCCAGATAGTTCTTTTAATGGGTTTTCTTTTTTTTCTACTTGAATCATTAGATCTTCTCCGGGTTTTATTTTTAAATTATTAATTATTTCTTTTGGAATTATAATTCCTATTGAATGCCCCCATTGTTTTGTTTTTACTTTGATTGTCATGTATAACTATAGGTATAACTATTTATATTCTTTTTGGTAAAATTCTTGCAAATCTTACAATGAAAAGTGTTAAATATTCGTAAATACCGAATAATTATTAGGTAATATGATAACTGAAAAACAAAAACAAATATTGAAATTATTAATGACTACTAAGGATGGTTATAATGTTAATCAGATATCTAAAATTCTAGGAATTAGTGTTAGCTGGTGTCATGAAACTTTAAAGAATTTAGAAAGAGAAGAAGTATTGAGTTCTGTAAAAATAGCTAATACTATTTTATTTAAAATAAATTGGAAAAATCCTAAAGCTGAAAAGATGTGTGATTTTGTTATAATTGATCAAGAATCTAAAAATCTTAATAAATTTAAAACTTCAAATTATAAAATTGAAATTTCTTCAAGTGTAAAAGAAACTAAAGTTATAGAACAACCTAGAGAGATGGAAAAATATCAAAAAATTACCAATGTGCAAAATCAAGGAGATTTTTATAAAACAGAAATTCAAAATAGAAATATAGATAACCCTTATAGGCAATCTATTAATTTACAAAATAGTTTTTCTTATGGTGTTGCACCTGTTGGTTCTCAGGGAGTTAATAATGTTTTAAATGCTTATGCAAATTTTGGGGCTTTTGGAGCTTTAAGCAGTCCTTATAGTAGTAATCCTAGTTTTAGTTCTACTAGTGTTCCTCCTGATAGTTTGGGTTCTAAAATTTCAGGAAATGTTTCTGGATTTACTTTAGCAATGCATACTGCTTCACATAAAGAAGTTTCTGATACAGGTTGTAGATATTGTGGACCTGAAATTAAATCTCCTTTTTAGTTAAGATTAAAAATATTTCTGAATTATTTTTATTATGGATAGAAGAACTTTTTGTTTTGGAACTGGAGCATTTTTAATTGGGTTAGAAAATTTAGTTTTAGGTGATCCTTTAGGCAAATTTAATATTGAAAAACCTCCAACAAATAAACATTTAACAAATTCTATTTCTCGAGATGGAGAAATTTTAACTATTTATTTTTTAACTAACAGTTGGATGTTATTTAAAAATGATAGAAAAGATTTGTGGAATTTTTTTAAAATACATAAAGATAAAAATTTCATAGTTGAAGGTTATGCTGATAATAGGGGAAGTTATGAAGATAATATTAAACTAGGTTATGAAAGAGCTACAAGTATTGAACATTATCTCAAAGGTTTTGAAGCTAAAGGCAAAATAGATATTACTTCTTATGGTGAGAGTAAACCTTTAGGTGAAGGAAATGATTTTAAAACTTTACAAAAAAATAGAAGAGTTTTAATTATAGCAAATGAAAATCCAATACATAGGGCTTTTAATTTACTTAAGGCAGATTATTATTTAGTTGACGCAAGTAGTTCTATGATTGAGAATGGTAAGTGGGATACTGTTACTAAATATAAATACCCTAATAGTTCTCATGTTTATATTTTTAATAGTTTAGGTTTAAGAGAAGTTAAAGACAAAATTAGTAGTTATTTACCAGAAGGAGGAACACCTTTATGGAAATCTACTTATGAATTATTAGATATTGCAGAAAATGGAAAAAGTATTACTTTATTAAGCGATGGTCAAGATAATGAATCTAATGGTGTTAATCCAGATATGATTTTAACAAGAGCTAAAGAAAAGAAAATAAATTTAAATACTCTTGCAGTTAAGACTGGTCAAGATACTGAAAATTTACTTGCAAATATTTCAAATCAAACTGGTGGAAAAAGTTATTCTATAAGATAATTCTAGAAATTATTAATTATATTAAAAAATACTAGATGAAAATATTTATATATTGATATCTATTAAAAATTTACTATTGGAGGTGTTAATTAATGGCAAATGTACAGAAAACATATGCTTTAGTTCTTGGGTTAGTCCTAGCAGTTGTTGGTGTTTGGGGATTATTTACAAACATGATTTTAGGATTATTTGGAGTAAATATGCTTCAAAGTGTTTTACACATAATAGCTGCTGCATTTGGTATCTATGCTGGTACTAAAGGTGATGGAATGACTTATAACTTAGTTCTAGGTGTTGCTGGTGTAGCACTTGGTGTATTAGGATTTGTACCTGCTGTAAGTGGTTTATTAACAACTTACTTTAATATAAATCCTGCAATATCTGTATTACATATTGTAATAGGTGTTGTAAGTTTAGGAGTTAGATATTTAGTAAAGTAAAGGGGTTTTCCCTT
>JAHFKB010000043.1 GCA_023245565.1 archaeon | reverse complement strand
CTCCTGTTAAAATATTTCTCCTTGAAATCACTTATTCCTCATAACCATCTAATGTAAAATCTTTTTTTACAGAAGGTTTTTCATTTTCATTACTTAGATTATTTTTATCTAAGGATTCATTATTTTCTTTTTCATTAGTATCAACTTTATTTTCTTCATTAATATTTTCAGAATCTTTTTTATCTTCATCTTTAATTTCTATATTTGTTTCTGATTCATTATTATCAATTTCTTCTTCACCATTAGAATTATTATCTGGAACTACAATTTCTTCACTTGGTTTAAATTCTTCTTTTATCTCAATATCTTTTTCTTCATTAATTATTCTTGCAATAGTTGCTAAACTATCTCCATTTTCAATATTCATAATTCTAACACCTTGAGTATTTCTTCCTATTACTGAAATTCCAGAAATTGGAGTTCTAATTATTACTCCATTTTTACTTATTAACATAATTTCATCATTTTCATTTACAACTTTTATTCCAATAACATTACTATTTTTTTCTGTGATTTTTATATTTGTAACTCCACTTCCACCTCTATTGATTAATCTATATTCATTTACTTCACTTCTTTTACCATAACCTTTTTCTGTTAATGTTAATAAATAAGGAGCATTAATTATTTCCATACCAATAACTTCTGAATTTCTAACTTTTATTCCACTGACACCAATACTATTTCTTCCAACAGCTTTTACATCACTTTCTTTAAATCTTACAGCTCTTCCATCTTTAGTAGCAATTATTAGTTGTTTGTTTCCATCTGTCATTTGAACATTAATTAATTTATCATCATCTCTTAAATTAATTCCAATAATTCCGCCTTGCCTAGGTCTTGAATATTCTACTAAAGAAGTTTTTTTAATAATTCCTTTTTTTGTTGCCATAACTAAATAATTATCTTCTTTAAATTCATCAACTGCAACTACAGAAGTTATTTTTTCTCCTTCATTTAATTTAATTATATTTACTAATGCAGTTCCTCTTGCATATCTTCCTGCTTCAGGAATTTTATAAGCTTTTAACCAATGAACTACTCCTTTATCTGTAAAAAATAATATATAACTGTGAGTGTTAGCAACAAATAAATTTTCTACAAAATCTTCTTCATCTTTTGTTTCTGTACCAATTATTCCTTTTCCACCTCTACGTTGTCCTTTGTATACATCTAGAGCTTGTCTTTTTATATAACCAGAATGAGTAATTGTTACTACAATGTTTTCTTTTTCTATTAGGTCTTCAGTTTCTATAACTTCATCTTCTCCTTCTATAATTTCTGTTTTTCTTTTATCTGAGTATTCATCCTTTATTTCAACTAATTCATCTTTAATTATTTTATAAATTCTAGTTTCTGAAGCTAAGATATTTTTCATTTCTTCTATGAATTTTAATAATTCATTATGTTCATTTAATATTTTTTGTTGTTCTAGTGCAGCTAATTTACTTAATTTCATATCTAAAATTGCATTAGCTTGTAATTCTGTTAAAATATAATTTGAAATTAATCCTGATCTTGCTGTCTCAACATCATTACTATCTTTAATTAATTTAATTATTTCATCAATTTTATTTAAAGCAATTAATAATCCTTGTAAAATATGATCTCTTTCTTCTGCTTTTTTTAATTCATATTTTGTTCTTCTCGTTACTACAAATTTTCTATGTTTAATAAATTCTAAACAAATATTTTTTAGAGATAGTATTTTTGGTTCTCCATCTACTAGAGCTAAATTAATTATTCCAAATGTAGTTTGTAATTGTGAATGTTTATATAATTGATTTAAAACAATATTTGGATCTGAATTTTTTTTAATCTCAATTAAAATTCTCATTCCTTCTTTAGCTGATTCATCTCTAATATCTGAAATTCCTTCTATTGTTTTTTCATTAACTAAATTAGCAATATTTTCTATTAACATTGATTTATCAACTTGATATGGGATTTCTGTAATTATTATTGTATTTTTTTCAATTATTGTTCTTGCTCTAATTATTATTTTTCCTCTTCCATTTTTGTAAGCTTGTTTTATTCCATTAACACCAATTATTAAACCTCCAGTTGGAAAATCTGGACCTTTAACATAAGATATTAATTCTTGATCTGTAATTTCATCATTGTCAATTAAAGCAATTGTTGCATTACAAACTTCATTGATGTTATGCGGGGGGATATTTGTTGTCATACCGACTGCAATTCCAGAACTCCCATTAACTAATAAATTTGGAATTTTACTTGGAAGAACTAAAGGTTCTTTTAAACTACCATCAAAATTTGGAACAAAGTCTACTGTATTTTTTTCTATATCAATTAAAACTTCTTCAGCAATTTTACTTAATTTTGCTTCTGTGTTATGATTAATAAAACCATTAGCAATAAAAGAATGACATTCACTATCAACTCTTATTGAATAAACTCTTTTTATTCCTCCAAATTCTATATTTGTTATAGGATCGAATAAATAGTTATTTTCTAATAAGTATTCAAATAATGGTTTAAAATCTTCATTTGTTTTTTCCAATAATATCTGAGACACTTTTTGGTAATTATTTTGCATATTTCCATATCTATCAAAATTATTTTTGTAAATAAACTTAGAATTTTCTCCATTATTTACAAAAGACCTTATATAACTACTTAAATAAGGAACAAAATCTGTAACAGACATTTCTTTTTTAGATGTTTCAATTAACTTAGATAATTTTAACTTTTTTATATCTGAAATAAAATCGATTTTTTCTTTAAATAATTTATAATCTTTTAAACCACGAATATATAATTTATGTAAATTTTTATATTTATCAAATCTTTTAGTTGTAGCAATTCCAAATCTTAACAACAATATTTGTATATCTTCTATTAATTTTTCACTTCTAGAACAGCAGCTTAATTCTTTCATATTGTTTGCTTGGCTCGCTCCACCATCCCCTTCAAAATAGCTTTTTAAAAATTCCTGAATTATTTTTTTTGGAGATTTAAATATTATTTCAGGAACTCTTCTATCTGGAGATTTGGATGGTTTAAGTCCTAAACTTCTTAGAAATTCTAAAACATACTGTGAGTGTATTTCTATAGTTTTGTAATCTTTCTTTCCGTATGAAGAGGGTTTTTTATCGAATTTATGTAACTTACAGTCTGGAAATACTTTGTTCCAGTTTTCTTCAAATAATTTAATCCATTTAAAATCAGAGTTACAAAATTCTATTTCTTTTTCATTTATTCTACCCTCAGCAACTAGGGCCCCTAATACATGAGATAAATTTTTGCTCATATATTTTGGTAAAATTTTAACTTCTCTTCTTTTATTTTTAATTTCTGGTTTATATTTCTCCAAATTTATTTTTTTAGGCCATAAAATATTATCACTTCTATCTATTACTGTAATATCTCCAATTTTTATTTGATCTAATCTTTTCCATATTAATATTGGTTTACCAAATTCATTTCTAGTTAATGTTAATATTGGATGATTGAATGATCCTTGTAATTTATAGCCTTTATTCGTAATAATTTTTAATGTTGGATGTTCATCAGAATCAAACCATTTTGAAGCATTGTTGACCTTTTTATCTTTAGATAAGATTTTTAATTTAATATTCTCTTTTTTTGATAATTGATCTATTCTTATTAATCCTTTTTCTGTTACTAATAAACTATCTCCTGTTAAACAATATCTCATTTGAGCTGGTTGCTGGAAATCAATTGAACCAAAATTACCATGACCAAAAATTAAAGGATATCTTAGACTAAATGTTTGAGCCATTCTAACTAAAGATTCATATAAAGCTGCATCACCATGTGGATGATATTTGAAACATTCACCAATAATTCTAGCGCATTTAACAAAAGGTTTGCTATGAGTTAAACCCATATCTTTCATTGCAAATAAAATTCTTCTATGAACTGGTTTTAATCCATCTCTTACATCTGGAAGAGCTCTACCAACTATAACTGACATAGAATAATCTAAGTATGCTTCTTTAAGCTGATCTTCAATTATTACATTTTTTATATTTTTATTTTCTTCTGTCATTGTAAATCAATCCTTGCTTCGTTAGCAAAATATTTAATTCCAAGATCTCTATAATAATTCCTATTGTGTCCCAATTCAGAGCTAAATAAATGATCTATGTCAACCCAAACTTTTCTTCTATTTGTTCCATCAACAACAAAACCAAAATCCATATCAGGAAAATGATCAAAGTCAAATTTTCCACCTAAGGTTAAATCTTCTGTTAAAATTCCAGCATCATTACCATTTACAACCCCCACACAAAATTGTGGAACTTCTTCACCTTCATTTTTTAATCTTTCAGCATTTTGACAATAAATTTCCATTCCTTTCTTTTTAGTATTTAAATCATTTCTACCTTCTACCATTTCAGGTCTAAATCTTCTAAGTGCGATGTATAAACCAGATTTTAGTTTGCCAATTCTGTAAAGATTAACAGTTCCACCAAAACTAAATGGTTCAATTTTATCATCTAAGCACATTGTAATCTTATTTTTTAAATCTAATCTTGATTCTATTTCTTTCTTTATTGATTGTGAGTTTTCAAAGTAGCTTGTCATTTTATGCTAGACCTCTAATTTCTAAAAGTGTTTCTTTAATATATTCTGAATATCTATTTACAGTTTTTTCATATAGTGGATTTGTTGTATCTGGGGTCATATATTGAAATCTAAAATCGCTGTTAAATGCTCTTGGATCTAAATTTCTTACTAGTTGTTCGACTTCTATTGATGGATATTTTTTAAGAACATATGGTTCTGGTGTCATAAATTCAATTAATGTGCTTTCTATAAAAAAAGGTCCAAAAAATTTACCATCAAGTGAGTTGTTAGGATTTGTGTTTACTTTTAAATTTTGATTTCTCCCTACAGATTCAAAAATTTCTCGAATTTTTTCTTTTTTTTCTAAATCATGGGGAAATATAATTAATATTTCATAATTTACACCATGAATTTGTTGGCCATCATGTAAATTTAGCATTGCTAGTCCATATTTTCTTCTTAATTCAATTTCATAATCAGAAACTCTTTCTTTATTATTTCTTCTTAATGTTTCAAAATTTTTAGGATCTTTAGCTTTTTCATATAAAAGTGGAATGTAATCATCAATTTCCCATAATGCAAATTCTATAAATGTTAAATCTCTTAAATTTTGATCGTGAATAAGTTTATTTTTTACTCCAATAGCTATTAATTCTTCAGTTCTATGTTGTCCCCAAATTATTCCTGTATCTACCATTTTTATACATCCAAATTCTTTACAAATTTTGCATTATTAATTATGAATTCTTTTCTAGGTTCTACATCTTCACCCATTAATATGCTAAACATTCTATCTGCTTCTACTGCATCTTCTATTTTTATTTTTTTTAAAACTCTTTTAGTTGGATCCATTACTGTTTCTCTAAGTTCATCGCTGTCCATTTCTCCTAATCCTTTGAATCTTAGAATTACAACATTATCTCCAATTTCTTTTAATAAGTTAT
>JAHFKB010000014.1 GCA_023245565.1 archaeon | reverse complement strand
CATAAGGATTAACTGGATTAGTTTTACAATCTTCATTCTTAGCACATTTTGAACATAATCCAGATTTACATGTTAATCCATTTTGACAATCTGAACTTGCACTACATTTTTGACCTGGAACAACATTTCCAGCTTTTGTACAAACTCCAACTTTACAATATTCATTTGGATCAGGACATTTATTATTTATATCACATTTCTGAGGTAAAGGAGTTTTACATAATTTATTTTGACAAGTTAAACCTTGAGAGCAATCTTTATCATTCATACAAGATTTTGGTGGGGGAGAAGGAGGTGGCAATTCACAATAACCACTTTTATCACAAACTTTTCCATCTTTACAATCATCATTAATAAAACAACCAGGTTCGCAAACCATATTAGAACATGTTTGCCCTTTCAAAAGACAATCTTTATCTAAAACACAAGGAGATTTACATTTTGTATTATCACAAACTTGGCCTTTAAGACATCCAGTATTATCTTTACAACCAGATTTACAGACTCCTAAATTTACATCACAATGTTTATCTTGTGGACAATCTTTATCTTCACCACATTGTAAACAATGATTATCAATACATTTTGTATTTAATCCATAATTTTTACATCCTGCATCATCAACACATTCAAATTTTGCACATCTAGAATTAACACAATTATAACCTGCAGGATTAGGACAATCATTTCCATTCACACATTTATTTTGTACACATAAATTATTCTTACACATTTCACTTTTATCACAATCATCATCTTTAGCACATTTTCCTTGTTGTTTATTTACACATTTTCCAGAATCACAAGATTGTCCTTGAGCACAATCTTTATCTGCTTGGCAAGATTTAAAACAACCAATATTATCATCCATTAGACCACACTCATAACCATCAGCACAAAAATTAGAAATTGCATTATCATTAGTTCCACACTGATCAACACCTAAACATTTCCAATCAGGTTTTTTACCACATATACCTTTTTTTGATTCAACACAACTTCCACTATAATTAAGACCATTACCAAAATCTCCTTTATCAACACAAGCATAACCAACTGCACAAGGTCTAGCTCTAAGAATATCAAACAAACAAGGTTGTTGTGGACTTTGAGGAGAAGCACACGCACCAGAAGAATAACAACCACAAGAATTGCCGCCGACTAAAAGACTTTTAGGACATTCTCCAATAACATTACCTTGCACACAAGAAACTTTACCATCACCCTCTAAACACGAATATCCATTTGCACATACATAAGTAGTACTTTTTAAAATTCCTTTACTAAAACAAGTACTTGTATCAATACACTTCCATCCATTTGCAATATCACCACATTCACCTTTTACATCAGTAACATAATTATCTGCTTCACCAAATACAATATTTAAAGAAAATAAACTTATAATAAGAATTAGTAAAATAAAAATCTCTTTTTTCATTATAATATTTAAGTTAAAAAGTTATATTTAAACCTTCTTCTTTCTAACTATAATCAATTCTTAATAAAATTAAAGATTAAAATTTAAATTAAATCTTCTTCTCAAGTAAATTTTTCAGTTTCTTTATTATTATTTTAAAAGTTTCTTCATTCATTTCCAAATAACTAAAAGGAGCATTAAATCCTTCATAAGCAATTCTATTTCTTAAAATCCTTAAATCATCTAGTAAACTTAATTCATTAGAATTAAATTCTTTATAATTAGCAGATAAATATTCAAATAAATTCTTATGGCTTAGTGTTTTATATCCATCAGCAAATAATATTCCAGTAACTAATTCTTTGACAACTTCATAATAATCAAACAATATTAATGAACTCATTGTTTTACTGTCTTGTAATTGTATTCTTTTTTCAAGTAAAATAACCATATTAAAAATACTTTTAGCCCTTTGTTTATCTGGTGTTATTTTTATTATTTCCATTTTAAAAAACTTTCAAGTAGCCCCTAAGCTTTACTCCATTAATTAAATTGTTTTTTAATTCTTCGCTTAATCTATTAAATTTATCTTCAAAAAATATATTTACTTTCCTTTTTAATAGTTTGTCAAACTTCTCAAGATCTAATTTAACCTCTTTGCTTTGAACAAATAAATCTATATCACTATTTTCAATATCTTCTCCTAAACTAGATGAACCAAACAAAATAATACAATTAGGTAAACACTTATCATTAATAAAATCTACAAGCATGTTTTCTTCAAGTTGCATCAACAAATTTACCTTTTTATAGGTTCTAAATAATTTTGAATCTCTATTAGCTTTATAACTTGGATAAATACCTTTATCATCTTCTTTTATTACCAGCCCTAATTTAACTAAAGCTTTAAGATGATTAATTACAGATGGTTGACTTATCTTAGTATTTCTTGATATTTGCCTCATCTGTAGATTTCTAGTAGGATAAAAAAAGAATTCTCTTAATATTTTATATCTGGTATATTTTTCTAGCATATAGTATAATTATATAGCAGGTGATATATAAATATTGCGCTTATGGAGTCAACAAACTAATGGAATATTTGACCAATAAATTTTCAGAATTTCTTCTTTCTAAAATAAAATACAAATAATAAAACAAAAGAAGTAAGTAAAGCAAAGACCCCATATCCAGGAACACTTTGAGCTTGAGTATCTTTAGGTGTTAATTGTAATCCACCACAACTATAATCTTGTTCTGTATAAGTATTTCCAGGTACTCCTAGTTTTTTAGCATCTTCATTATCTAAAGGTTTTCCATCACCATCTAATATTTTTACTTGAGCTACACCTTCACTTCCAGGAACACAAGATCTATCAAATTTAATTGATCTTCCTAATGTTGGAATATATTGTTCTTTACTTTGACAAACACCAACACAACAATTTAATTCTCTTGTATCTTTTTCAGTTTTTTTAATATTTCCATTTAAATCTTTACAAGTTCCACTACATACAACACCTTTTACATCAGCACAACTTAAAGGTTTAGTTACAGAAACAGATAATGGTTTTGTACATCTTTTTTCTAATTTTCCTTGTACTTGTTCACATTTTCCACTTTTACATTCTTTATTATCAACACATAATTCATTTGCATCTTTTAATTTATTTACAAGAGGATTTTTACAAGACTTCTCTACACACACACCACCATTCCAACAATCTTTATCATTCACACAATTTACAAAACATCCACCATTTAAACAAGAAGTTAGTGGTGGACAATCATTATTATTAACACAAGGCCAAGCACATTCATTATTTACACAAATATTTGCCCTACCACAATCTCCATTTGATTTACAATAACCATAAAGCTTATCTGAACATTTATTATTTTCACATTTCTGACTACCAACACAATCTAAATCTACTTTACAATCTTGTTGTTTAGGACAAGAACTTTCATCATTTACATTACCGCTTAATCCTTTACATTCCATTCTAGTTTTCCAATTATAACCAACATTACCAGGACTAGTCTCATAACCACAACAAATTTTATTTAAAGAATTCATTGCTATTTGTGAATCTACACATAATTTATTATCACAAAGTTGACCATTAACACAATTTCCATCATTAAAACAAACTTGATTTACTTGATTACCAAAAAGTTTCGCACATTTTCCAGAATCACAAACTAAACCTTTTCCACATTCAGTATCATCATTACAATCACGACATTGTCCTCCAGCAGCTAAATCACATATTTGTCCAGGATCACAATCAGAATTAATAGTACAAACAGTACAAACTCCATTTTTACATCCTTCATCAGGGTAATTTGAACAATCACTAGCTTTAACACATTGTTCTACTTGTTTATTTACACATTTATTATTTTCACATTTTCCATCTTTCATATGATCAATACAATCTACATCTTGATAACACATAGGATCACAAATTGGTTTTCCCATTCCTATCTTACAAGTTTGTCCTAATCTTGCCCTTTCAAATGATAGTGGGCACATATCATCTTTAGTACATACCCATTTACAAACAGAATTATCACACAACATAGCATTAGGACAATCTAAACTAACTTGAACTCCATTTTTACAACTAGAATAACAGAATCCATCTTGAGCACACCATTCACCAGATTTACAATCATTATTTAATTTGCATTTAACTTGTTTATTTACACATTTATAATTATCACACATTTTTCCATCATTACATCCTGCATCAACAAAACATTCAGCTTTGACACATTTTCCAGAATCACAAATATAACTACCAGGATCAGGGCAAGCTTGAACATTCCCACATTTATTTTCTACACAAAAATTATTTTTACACATTTCACCAGGTTTACAATCATTCTCATTTTTACAAGAAGGATTTTTTTCACAAGAACCTTGTCCTGTTTTTGGATCTTCCTTACAAGCATAACCATTAGCACATTTACTTTCATAATCAAAACCATCTGAACAACCATCTTTAACTATATTATTAAGATCTTTAACTATATTATTATAATTAGGTCCCCTACAAACTTGACTAGAAGAACAACCGCATGAAAAAGATATAGGAGCTAACCACATACCATAATATTTAGGACAAGCACCTACACGCCCATTATTTTCATTAATACAATTATTACCATTAGGATCACAACTATTAATACAAACAGATTTATAACAATTCTGAGTTAAACACTCTTCAGGACGACTGCATGCATCACCAACAAATTTTTTATCTGTACATCTAACACCACCATTCCATTTTTCACAATAAGAATCTTTATCACAAATAAACTGTTTTAGATCATTTAAATTTACACATGTACTTAAATCATTAGAACAACTCCAACTTTGATCAACGACACCACAATAACCTTTAAAATTAGGAGTTACACTAGCACAACCAATAATACCATTAGAACCAGCCATACATTTATATCCATTTGCACAAATTTTTTGTTCAGCTGTTTTACTATTAATACATTGATCAGAAGGTAAACTACATTTCCATCCATCATTAACATCGCCGCAACCACCTTTAATATCATTCTGAGTTTTTATTGGTACACATTTTGTGATAGCACAAAGATAACCAGAAGCACAGACATCAGTAAATCCTTTTGCAAGATCACAATTTTGAGTTGAAGAACAAGCAAATTTTGATCCGCAAGGGCATAAATTCAATCCAGCAGCATCTTTACATTCTCCTTTACGATCAGCTTGTACACAACTAGCTTTACCATCTTTCTCTACACACCTATATCCATTTGCACATGTACCATAAAGTTTTTTCCCAGATTCATATAAACAAGAATCACCAGAAAAAGAACAAGTATAACCCTTATCTAAATTACCACATTCTGCCTTGACATTACCGAAAGGGGGGCCATCAGGACCATTAGCAAATACAATATTTAAAGAAAATAAACTTATAATAGAAACTAATAAAATAATAAAAGTTAAAACAATTCCTCTTTTCATTAATAATCTAACCTATTAATAGTATTTAAATATTTCTTCCTAGAATCCAAATACCAACACTAAATAAGTGTTTATTTTTAGTGTGAAATTTATATATTTTAGGAATAACAAATTCTCTTTCAATTATATCTAAAACATTAAAGCCTTTTTCTTCACATAAAACTTCAATAAAATTTTTACTCTCAATCTTATGTATAGAATAAATTTTATCACTAAATTTCATAGCAATTTCTAAAAATCTTTTATCAGCTTTTCTTTTTTGCACTCCAAATGGAGGATTCATTAAAACAGTATCAACTTTTTTATCAAAATTAGAAACATCTAAATTTAATAAATAATAATTATTAATTCCAAAATCTAAAAGATTTTTTTTACAGATTTCTAAAGTATTTTTATCAATGTCTATAAAATATACAATCTTAGCTCCCAATAATAAAGCACCAATACCAAATATTCCATTACCACTACCAAAATCAGCAATAGTTTTATCTTTAATATCTCCATTTTGATAAGCAACCCATAATAATTCAGAAGCAATCTGTGTATCAGTTTGATATTGTTCTAAATCTATATTAAATTTTTCTAAACCTTTAAGTTTACTTAATTTAATTGCTAAATTCTTTCTATTGTACATTATTCTAAGCACAAACTAATTTTAATCCATCAACATTTTTAAAATCTTTATCAAAAGTTAACAATGATAAGTTATGAACTAGACATGTGGAAGATATAAATATATCAAGTTTTCCAATAATCTTTCCTTTTTTTATTAAATTTTTTTCTATCTCAACACTTTTATAAGCAGCTTCAGAATCAAAAGGTAAAACATGCAAAGATTTAAAAAATTCTGATAGAATTGTAAATTGTTTTTCATTAGCACAAACCAATAACTCATTTATGCTTATAGAACTTATAGCACAAGCCTCATTTTCAAATATATCTAAAATTTCATTCTCTCTAATTTTTCCCATAACTAAATCAATAATTACAGAAGTATCCAAAACAATCATAAAGATAATTTCTCCTTTATAATTTTAGAACGATCTTTAAATTCTTTATTAATTTCAAATTTTCTTTTCTCAATTTTATTTTTAAATTCTTTATATTCTTCATCATTTGATTTCAAAACTCCATAATATTTAGCAACTAGACCGATCTTTTCTTTAGACATTCTCAAAATAACATCACTAAAACTTTCATTTCCATGTTTCAGTCTTTTCAAAGCCTCATAAGCTTCTTCAGTTATTGTTAAAGATTTTATAGTCATACTATATTTAAGGGTACACTTATATATAAAATTTATTATTTCAGTAAATAAATCTTCTTCCATTTGTAAGTTTATCATTTAATAAATTTTAGAATTAATACTTTATTAATATTATCCAAAAAATACTAAATAATTTTCAAAAATCATGTAAAATTTTCTAAGAACTTTTTTTTATTATATCTCCAATAGTTAAACTTTGGTTTTTAGCTTTAATAGTCAGAGGGTCATCTATTTTTTCTTTCATAACTAATCTTAATCCAGAAAATTTTTCTAATTTTCTAGCAAAATCAACACTTGGATTTAAACTTCCTTGTTCAAATTTAGCTATTGTAGCTTCTCTCTCTTTTAAAATTAATGCCATTGCTTGCTGCGTCATACCTTTAGATTCTCTAAAATTTTTAAGAATTAGACCACAATCACTTCTTACTATATCAAAATTTTCTTCTTTTTTAATGATATTTCTATTAAAATTATTATGTGAAGTTTCATTAACAACTTTGCCAAATTTTCTGCAATTAGAACAAACTCTAAATTTTACATTCTCAACAAATGCAAAAACTAAATTTTCTTCTCCTTTTCCACAAAGTTCACAATTCATTTCAAATCCTCAATTATTTTCTCTGCTTTTTGAGTATTAATAAATTCATTATAAACTTTATCATTAAAGATAACAGCAGGTACAGCAGTAACATTATAGCGGCTCATTAAATATTTAATTATTGGAGTATCTAAATCCACATCAAAAGAATATGTTCTTAATTTATCATTCTTAGCCCTGGCATAACTTAAAACAAAACCTTGATCTTCACATTTCTCACAAATTTTATGGTCATTAGAATAGAAAAATAAATTTAATATAAATTTACCACTACATTTCTCATTAAAATTTTTAAAAAATAAATAATCTTTAACTTGTAAAACCATATAATACTTTTTAAGACTTAATACTTGTTCATTAGTTTTACCTAAATCTTTTTCTAAAGCAGATAATCTGTCTCCAACACCAAATAATTCCTGAGATACAAAACTACTATTAACAAAATCACATGGATGACTAATTAATAAATCACTTTCTAAATCTTGAGTTAAAAAATTAGTCATTAAATCTCTTTCATATCCATAAATCTTACTAGTTTTAAAATCAGATATTATTATCCCTAAAAATATTCCTAAAACAAAAACACTAGCTGTTAATAAGAATGCAATTAAATATCTCCCTTTTATTTCTCGCTTAACCATTGTTTAGGATGTCTCCTACCCCTTATGAGGTCCACATAAACACTTAATAAAGCTAACGATGCAAGTATAGAATAAAAAAATATATACAAAGGTATTGCTATTAAAGAATTTAAAGAAAATCTTTCTCTTGTATGTTTATGAGCTAAATATAATAAAATTGCAACAATAAAAGTCATAGATATTGTAAAAAATAAATTTGTATAATCTAAATCTAATAAACTAAAATTTGTAAACCACTTAGTAATTAATGGAAAAAAATCAAAATTAATTAAAGCATAATTATGAAATTTAAACCACAAAGGTCTTACAATACTTATATAACCAACAATAAAAAAAGCACTAACAGCTAAAAATCCTTCAGCAATTAATCTTGGCATTTGTATAATGCCAAAATCTCCATATTCTTTATTAAATGTCATATCTCTATATTTAAAAGCATTAATTATTGTTCCTTTATACCACCTATTTCTTTGTTTGAAAAAAGCTTTTAATGTACTTGGAGGAACTGTATAGACTTCAGTATTCATAATTTGTTTTATTTTATAATGGTTTTTTTGTAATCTCAAAGTTAACTCCATATCTTCAGTTAAATTAAAATCATCATAACCACCAATTTTAATTAAAATATCTTTTCTATAAACACTAAATGGTCCCGGTGTTACTTGTATACAATCAAGTATTGCCATCAATCTTTTATAAAATAAATTAACCATATATTCAGCCCATTGAATTTTCTGTATCAAACCTTTAGGCTGTTTTATTTTCATTAATGGTAAAACTGCAGCAACATCTTTTGCATCAAAATGGGGAATTAGAATTTTTAAAGCATCTTTTTTAACAAAAGAATCAGCATCTAAACTAACAAAATATTCTCCTTTAGCAATACTAAGTGCTTTATTCAAAGCCCCCCCTTTACCAGTATTTTTTTGATTTATTAAAATTATTTTAGTATCTCTATATTTTTTAATACAAGCCCTAACAACAAAAGAAGTTCTATCTTTACTTCCATCATTAACAACAATAATTTCTAATTTATTTCTATCATAATCTAATTCAACCGCAGAAGCAATAGTTCCAGCTATACTTTTTTCTTCATTATACGCAGGAATTCCAATAGTAACAAAAGGAGCTTTCTTAAGAACTTTATTTTTTTCATTTATATCTGTATATAAAAAGTTTAGTAACCAAAATATTACAAAATATAAAAAACAAAAATAAATAATCCAAATTATAATAGCAGTAGTTGTAATCATAATGAATAAAGTAATAATAAGCTCTTAAATATTTCTATGTAAAATGCCTCTATTATACCAAACACTCACCTCATCATTTTCAAATAAATTTACAAAAATATTCCTACTATTTTTTAAAATAAATAAAATTCCTTTTTCATCTTGATAATCCTTATTATTTTTATCAATTAAAATATACTCAATTTTATACCTGCCGAGTATTTCTAAAGTATTATTAATATCATTAGAAATTAATAATGAATTAAAATCATTAAGTCTAATATCAAAATCAGGGGCATATAAATAATCATTATCAATAAAGGTTTTTTTCCCAGCATATTTAATATATTCTCCTAAACTAGAATCACTTAATACAACAAAATCTCCTTCTTGTTGAGATAAAAAAGAAATGCTTTCAAAATAATTAACTTTAGGTTGAATTTCAGAAACCCCTTTATAAAAAGATAAATTTACAAATAATAAACCACAAATTATTACAACTAAAGTTAAAAATCTAAAAACATCAGATTTCCAAGGATCATTCCAAAAATGATATATGCCTGCAGCAGCAAAAAATGATAATAAAAATAATAAAAATAATAAAATAAAATTAAAATAAAAGCTTAATAAAAATAATAGCAAAATAAATAAATAAACCAATAAAAATTTATATTTTTCATTATAAATACAATAAATACCAATTAAAGCTAAAAAAAACATAAATACTCCAATACCATATTGATTACCAAATCCAAAAATTAGAAAAGAAAAGAAATTTGAAAAAGTAAACTCTTTAAATGGAAATAAAAATTTAGGTAAACCAAGTGTAAAAACTCTATAAAATTGTACTAAGAATAATAAAATAAATCCAAAAAATAAAATATAAAAATGACTAAAATCCTCTTTTTTTAAGCTATAATATAAAAATATAAAACATACAATAAGCAAACTAACTATAGAAAATAATCCAGATAAAATAAAAATAAAATAAGACAAATAAAATTTATTTTTCTTAAATAAATAAAATCCAAGCAAAATAAAAAACAATGCAGCAGTATATTTTGTAGCTATATTAAAAAAATAAATAAAAGTCGGAGAAATAATAAGTATTAAAGAAGCAATTTCTTTAAGTTCTGGTTTTATCTCAGAAACTAAAAGATAAAAAACAATAAAGCTTAAAATTCCAAATAAAATAGGTAAAAATATAACCATAAAACCAGGAGCTATACTAATTAAAAAATACCATAATCTTTCTTCAAACAAATACTTACCACCATAACTCAAATCATCATAAGATAAAAAGCTCCCTTCTCTAATATTTTGTCCAAGTCTTAGACTTCTATAGGTCTCTTCTCCAATGTATAAACCATTAGAAAAAGTAGTTCTTAAAAATAAAGGAACTAATAAAGAAATTAAGCACAATACTAATAAAATCCAAAAATAATATCTAACATTTAAAGACATAATATGTTCCCTCCCTAAAAGATGTAAAACAATTACTGTTCTCTGCATATTTCAAATTATCAATACTATAAGTATCTTTAGTTTCATCAGAAAGATAAATTAAAGTAATTCTATATTTTTTAATAAGATTTACAGCAATAGCTTCACTTACAGTAGTATAAATAGTTTTCATATCTTCACTTCTTTGAATTGGATCTGGAGCAAGTAAAAAATTGTCATCTAATACATTTTTTCTTTTACCTATAACATTTATTAAATTACCTTCATCAATATTACCTAATATAACTGCATCCTCAGGAGTATTAATGTTTATCCAGTTTACTTCTTTAATTTTAGAATTTGCAATATTATTGCTTTCTCTAGCAGCTAAAAAAGAAGGTATAAAAGATGTAGATAAAAATAAAATTAATAATAAAACAGTAAAAATATTTTTAACATAATTAAACTTTAATTTATTTAAATAATCATAAATTAAATTTAAAGAATAAGCTGAAAATATACATAAAACAAAACCTAAAAACATTAATCCAATAGAGATAGTTAAAAACCTAAATACTATTAACAATATTACTGCAATAGAAAAAGCAGCATACATATATGCAGATTTAACTTTATGTTTTACAATTCCAAGATAAATACCAAAACTTCCAAAAACTAAAGGAAGAAAACCAACACCAATTAATAAATCTAAAGGAGCTAGTTTTCTAAAACTATCACTAAGAATATTAGAAGGAATATTCTGCCACATAATATCAAATCCATATTGTAAAAAAGCTTTTTTATAAACTGCAAACTCTAAAAGTAAAATAAGTAGAAATGAAAAAATAATAGCCTCTTTTTTTAATTTTGTTGGATTTAAAGCTCCTCCCAATAATAAAAATAAATATATAAATACTGTAAAAATAAAAATAAAAGCTGAAGGATGTATTAAAGGTAATAAAAAAGAAGAAACTACAAAACACCATAAATAAAATTTCTTCTCTAAATTTAATAAAGAATATAACATAATAAGTATAAGTGGGATTACTAATGTATAAACAGATAAATTATTCAAAGTTTCACTAAATAATATTGGATAAAATCCAGATAATAAAGAAGCAAATAAAGCAGTATAAGAATTACCAACCATATCTTTAGTTATAAAATAAACAATAAAAACAGTTAAAGAAATTAAAACCTCAGGTATTAATTTTAATAAAAATATAGATCCAAAACTAAGCAAACCCATTAAAATATGAAATAAAGGAGGATACAAAACTAATCTCCCACCATAACTCAAATTATCATATGTAAATAAAGTTTTTTCTGATAATATATGATTAATACTTCTTAAATGAAAATAAGCTTCATCATTATTAAAGTGATTTGTCTGAAAAACAAAATAAAGTCTAAATCCTAGAATAAATATAAATAATAATATTAAAAGTTTATATTCATAAGCTATTTTGAGCTTCATTATTAGCCTCAACTTTATTTTCTTTATTAACTAACTCTTGTATTTTATTTCTTAATTGATTTTCAACAATATCAAAATAATCATAAAATTTACTAGCCAATTTTAATATTCTAGTTCTACCCATAGGCTCACTAATAATAAAACCATATTCTTTCAAAATTTTAATATGATCATAAGCAGTATTTCCTCTTATTTTTATTATCTCACTTTGAGAAGCAGGGTTTTTATAAGCAATAACAGCTAGGGTTTCTTGAGTTGGTTTATCTAATTCTGAATCTGTTAGTAAACTTTGAGTTAAATATAAATAATTTTTTCTAATATTTAATCTCCATCTATCTTCTTGTTCTAAAACTTCTAAAGCAGAATCTTTAAGCTCATAATTTTTCTTAAGTTCTTGCAAAACTTCTTTTAAATAACCAACACTAGTAATTCCACATAATTTACTAAGTTCTTCTAAACTTAAAAATCTGCCCGTAGTAAATAATACAGCTTCTATTTTGTTCTTATCATCTTGCATATTTTAATTAAAAATTAACACTTTAAAAGTCTTACTAATCAAAACTACAACATTTAACAGTGTTTAATTTAAATTTAAAATCGTTTTTTACATCATCAAAATCACAATTTAAAGAACCACTTCCAACATATTCAGTAATAGGCAATTCTAAAGTAGCATATCCTCTTTTTCCAATAATAATATCAGCATATGGATTATTATTACCACCACTATACATATCAGATACATAAATCTCTACATCATTAATAATCTCAGTAAATCCTTTTGTAATTCTACCTTTTACACCACCAACTTCTATATCAACAATCATATCATTTACATCCCAACTAGTAAACTTAATTAGTTTATTATCAAATATAACTTCATTCTGATAATATAAAAGTTTAGCTTTACATAAATAATTATAATCATTATTTACATTATAAATTAACACTCTTAATCCGACAGAATCTTGAGTATCATCATCATTATCAACTAAATAATCCAAATAAAGTTTAACACCATTAATAACTTTAGAATCCCCTTTGTCTAAAGAATCACTTTGTCCATCAACATTTATCAAAGCAGAATTACCATTAATACCTTCAAGTTTAATTAATTTACCTTTAAAAGTATAAGCTTGATCTATTGTCAAATTAATTCCAAAAGGTTTATCATTAACTAAACAATCAGGAACATTATTATTAAAATTTATTTTCCTTAGTTTAATATCTATACCTTCAATATTTTGAGAATCTCCAACAAATAATTTTCCAGATTTACCATTATTTATATCTTTTCCATCATAAACTAAAACAGTTGCATAATCTTTTCCATTTTCATTACCTAAATAAGTTAATTTTACTTGTTTTCCATTAGAATTAACAAAATGATTTAAATAAAAATCTCTAACTTTTTCACTAGTATCTGAATCAGATTGACCATTAGCACAAGCATTATAAGTAGTTGCACAACTAAGGACACCAAGACTACTTGAACCATCAACTCTTGTACAAATTTTATAACCATTTGATATACAAAAATCTCTTGTAGAAAAAAGTGCCTTACCTAAACCCAAATAATAATCTTTTGAAGCTCCAAGAAAAAAAGTTTCACATCTTTTATTTATTTTACAATTTTCTTCATCTTCAACATCTTTAGCTTGACATTGATTTTGATCTACAAATTTATATTCTATTTTTTTATCAGATCTAATGCCACAACAAGCTTTTACACTTAAGACACCTTTAAACTTAGTATGAACACCATCACCACCAATTTGTTGAGTCTTATCAACAACTTCTTTTTTACCAAAAGTATCACCATTTGCATAAACAAATCCAACAGAACTTAAAACTAATAAAAACATAAACAATAAAACAATTCCCCTTTTCATAATACAATTAACTAATAATTAGTATATATACTTTTCGAACTTAATTTTATTAGTCAAAAGTACAGCATTTAGCAAATCCCAAAATTAAACCTTTTTCTTGAATATCTTTACCTTCATAATCACATTGTAATAATTCACCAACATTTTTTGTTACAGGTAAAAATATTGTAGCATATTCCTTTTTACCTATAACTAAAATAACATTCCCATCTTCAATATCCTTAAGATATAATTGAACACCATTAAAAACTTCATTTTGATTAAGCCTAATATCTCCAGCATGTTTACCATTGATATCTATTGAAGCTTTTTCAAAATCAAAATTTGTTACTTTAATAGTATTCCAGTTATATACTACATCATTATAGTAATTAAGTTTAGCTTTACACACTTTTTTATTAATCATCGATAATGTCAACCCTGCAGCACCATTGTTTAAAGAAGTAACTTTGACTCTAACATTATCAACAATCTCATTATCATATAATTTAATAGTTACATTTTTTTCATTAATTTTAATATTAACTTTGTCATCTGAAAAAGAAGATAATACTAAATTATTGTCATTATAACTATAAGGTGTGTTTAATTTTAAAACAATATCAACTGCAGTATTAGCAAAACATTCATTAGGATTATTATTAAAATTAATTTTTTCTAATTTAGCACTCATACCTAAAATCATATCTTTTTCTTCTCCTTCATCTAAAGATATTTCATGAAAATCATTAATTCTAAGTTTTACTGAAGTAAAATTTATTTCTACTAAAGTCGCATTTAGCCCCTCATTTGATTTAAATGTATCACCTAAATAAAAATCAACAGATTCATAATTATTTGTGGTGTGAGGAATTTTTTTGCAATTTTTATAACCATCACATCCAATACCAGTGCCGCCATGAATTGTCATTACTTTTGAACAAAGCTTATAATTTTTGCTTATACAAAAATTACCAAAATTATAATCATTTTGATTTTTTGGTAAATTTACATCATTAGCATTAAGTAAGTCACATCTATAATTAATTTTACACAAACTTATATGACCTATATTTTCTTGAGAACATTCTCCTTTATTTATAAATTTATAATCAGTTTTATAATCAACATTTGCAACATTACAACAAACTTTAAAAGGATCTTCATTACGAAGTAAATCAACTTGAGGACAATTAACATCATCTACAATTTTACGAGAATAAGTTTTATCATTTACACATCGACTGCCAACCATTGAAGTATGATAGTAATCATCTTTATTATTAAAATTTTCAGCATAACAACAAACTTTTTCTTCTTGTGAATTACCAATGCCTAAAAAATTTTTAATTCCAGGATTAAAAACACTAACCTGTTGAGTCTTATCTACAACTTCTTTTTTACCAAAAGTATCACCATTTGCATAAACAAAACCAACAGAACTTAAAACTAGTAAGAATACAAACAATAAAACAAAACCTCTTTTCATAAATATAATTATCAAATAATTAGTATATATAGTTTGTGTTAAAAAATTTATAATTCTAAAGCATATCTCAATATTGCAGCTACTCCGCCTAATTCTTTCAACTGATTTCCTTCCTTAGTCTCAGTACTTATAATAAAAACTTTAGCACCAATAGCATTTGCTTTTTCTTCAAATTGATCAATCTTAGAAAAACTCTCAGATAATAAAATTTTATCAACAGCACCATAATCTAAAGCTTTTTCAACATCATTAGCACCATAAATAACTTTATCAGAATTTGTAGATAATAAAGTAAATAATTCACCAACTATTGCTTTCTCTTTCATAATCTCAGCTTCAGCTAAAGAATCTTGAGATTTATCAACTAACTCATGCAAGCCTTGTTCATCTGTATAAGTAATATCTTTAATAGATATAATTTTTTTCTTTAATTCATTATGTATATGATCACCATTTGCAAAAGTTTCTTTTGTAGGCCCAGGCCCCCCAATTATAATTCCTTTAAGATCTTTTTCAGCAGCAAATTCTACATTAACAACTTCAGCTACTCTTTTGTAAAATTCATTTGCAGCTTCTTCTCTTAATCTTGCATAACGTTGTTGACTATTATGGACAAGTATTCCATTTGCAAAAAAATTTCCAGTAGTAGTTTCTATATCTATCATATCTATAACTTCATTAGTTTTAATTACTTCTTTAACTTTAACTTTTTTCATATTATAGCCTAGTAATAAATCTCCAAACTTTAGTTTTGAAGCTGGGACTTCTATAATATTATCCTTATTATAAACAAAAAATAAATGATCTAAAGAAGAAAATATTTGTTTTTCTGCAATAGTTAAAATTTTACTAATATTGAATCCGCCAATAATAATACATAAAGCTTTTTTCTTAGATTTCCAAATATTAGTGCATTTAGAAACAATTTGTTTTTTATTTTTAAAATCATATGAAATTAAATTATCTCCTTTATTCAAATAAATTAACTCTGTACTATTATTATTTGGAATTAAGACAGAAGTAGTACTTTCTAAACACCAGCCACCAACTTTAACTTTACCAGGAACAGAAGAACTAAAATCTCTAATTATTTGTATAGATTTACCTTTTAAAAATCCAATTGTAGCTTCTCTATTATCTAGAACAATTAAACCATAGACTTCATTTATCTGCATCATATCTTCTAATGGGCCTAAAACAAAAGTCTGATCACACCTATACATTCTTACTCCCAAAGGAACAGGTGGTTCAATACTCCAAATTTGAATATCTTGTTTGCCTTCTTGTGAAGCAATATTACCAGCAAAAGAAGCTAAACCATTTTCAGGAGTTCTAGGATATAATCTCAAATGTCTTATCATTCTCTCTAAAGAATTCTGAACATTTAATCTAGTAGTTTTATCTTGAATATTAGAAGCAGTTCCTTGTTCTTGAGATAAGTGTTGAATAATTTTAATAATATCATAACCTGCAGGGATATAAACTGAAACAAATTCAGTATGTCTTCCTCTATATTGTTTTAACTCGTTTACAAATTTTCTAATTTTAAATTGTTGTTTTGAATCCATTTTAAAACTCTAATTTTAATCCCTTTCCATATTCAACTTTCTCAGCATGAGTAACAGCAATTAAATCTTTCTCAACATCTTTTAAAATTTTATCCACAACTAATAGTTTAAGAGGTTCTTTTAAAGATTTTGAATTTTTAGATTTTTCTTGTCTAACAAAACTTACAACTTGTAAAAGTTCTTCTCCAATCTTAAATGAATCTTTATCTAATTTAATATCTAATAAAGGCCATAAACTAATATGAATGCTTTTTAATTTTTCATGATCTTTAAATAAATCTTGATATAACTCTTCTGTGATATAAGGCATTATAGGAGCAAATAATTTTAATATTGAAAGTAAACAAGTATACAAAGTATACAAAGCACTTTCTTTATCATTATCTAATTTTTCAGAATATAATTTATATTTTACTAGTTCTAAATAATTATCACAAAAATCTTTCCAGAAAAATAATTCTACACTAGCTTTTGCTTTACTATAATCATAAACTTCAAAAGCATCACTACAAGATTTAATCACTTGATTTAATTTATACAATATCCATTCATCTACAATATTTAATTTAACTTTTTTTAATTTATAATTTCCTAAATGTAATTTAGCAAATCTTACAGCATTCCATAATTTATTTACAGTTTTCTGTCCTGTAGTAAGATCTTTTTCTAAATATCTTAAATCATCTCCTAATTTAGAACCAGCAGCCCAAAATCTTAATGCATCAGCAGGATATTTATTTAAAACTTCAGCAGGTTCAACAACATTGCCTTTAGATTTATGCATAGCTTCACCTTTTGGATCTAAAGCATGTCCAGAAATTACAATATTTTGCCATGGATTTTTTCCTGTATGATAAATTCCCTTTACTATTGTATAAAATGCCCAAGTTCTTATTATATCATGAGCTTGAGGTCTTAAACTACAAGGATAAATCTTCTTAAAATCAAAATCATAAACTCCATCTTTAGTCCAATTAAAAATTATCTCAGGAGTAACACTAGATGTAGCCCAAGTATCCATTACATCTTTCTCACCTTCAAATTCATTAGATCCACATTTACATTTTTTCTTAGGTTTATCAACTAAAGGATCAATAGGTAAATATTTTTCATCTGCAACAATAACATCTTTACATTTTTTACAATACCAAACTGGAAATGGAACTCCAAAATGTCTTTGTCTAGAAATTAACCAATCCCATTGTAATCCTTTAATCCAATTCTCATATCTTAATCTCATATGATCAGGGTACCAATTAATTTTTTTACCAGCATCAATAAATTTTTTCTTATTATTTAAAATTTTTATAAACCATTGTCTTGTACTTAAAAACTCAATCTCAGTTCCACATCTTTCATGAACATTTACATTTTGTTTTAAAATTTCTTGCTTAATTAAAGCTCCAGAATTCTTCCAATCTTCTAAAACTTTTTCTCTAGCTTCTTTAACATTCATTCCATTATATTTTCCAGCTTTCTCATTTAATCTTCCATCTTTATTCATAATATGAACAACATTTAGTTCAGGATGTTTTCTTACAAATTGTAAATCATGAATATCACCATAAGGGCACCAATAAACTGCGCCAGTACCAAATTCAATTTTAGAAAAATCATCAGCAATTATTGGAACTTTAACTCCACTAACAGGTATTATTGCTTTTTTACCAATTAATTTTTTATATCTTTTATCATTAGGATGAACAGAAATAGCAATGCAAGACATCATAAGTTCTGGTCTAGTTGTAGCAAAAGTTATACTATCTCCACCTTCGACTTCAGCTTTAATATAATTTAATTTTCCTTCTCTTTCTTTATCTTCAAGATCAGCTTGAGCTATAGCAGTCTGACATTGAACACACCACATAGTTGCATCTTCATTTTGATAAACTAATTTTTTCTTAAATAAATCAATAAAAGACATTTGAGAAGTTCTTATACAATGTTTATCAATTGTAGAATAAGTTTTTGAAAAATCACAACTCATTCCAATTATTTTCCAATCATTTACAAAATCATTTTTGATTTCCTTAATTGTTTTTTCACATAAAGCAACAAATTCATTTCTAGGCATTTTAGTTGATTTTACATTTTTCAATTTTTCAACTAATCTTTCAGTAGGTAAACCATTATCATCAGTTCCAAAAGGATAAAATACATTTTCACCTTTCATTCTGTGATATCTAACAACAAAATCTTGTTGTGAATAACTAAATGCATGGCCAATATGCATTTTTCCAGAAATAGTAGGAGGAGGAGTATCAACAGAATAGATTTTAGCCTTAGATTTAGGATTAAATTTGTAAATACCTTGAGTTTCCCAAAATTCTCTCCATTTCTTTTCTACAGCTTTAAAATCATAAGTATTATTTTCCATAATTTATCACATTAAATATTATTTATAAAAACTTTTATTTAAAACAATGCTAAGCCAGTCTGGCTAAGCCACCACGAGAACTAAATTAGATTTTATAACCATAAAATTCAAAACATAATACAATATTTAAAACTTTTGTTATCATAATAATACCATCACTTTATAGTAGTTTAATTACACAAAACTTATAAAGAATTTTATTTCATTTAACTAAATGGAAGACCTTCAATTAGCAATTCCTAGTAATGTAATAAAATATAGAAAAGAATTAGAAGAAAATTATAGATTAACCAATCAATTCATAATATTCGCAGATGTAAGTGGATTCACTGCACTAACTGAAAGATTAAAAACTGGAAGAGGAGCAGCAGAAAAAATAGCAACAGCAATTAATAGAGTAGTAAAGCCAATAACATTAAATGCTATAAATTATGGTGGAAATATAATTGCAATAGAAGGTGATGCTGTTTTAGCTAGTTTTGAAGAACTTCCAAATGCATTATCATTTTGTAAAACAACATTAGATGATTCTAGAGATCATGAAAAAGAAGGATTATCTATTGACATAGGAATTTCACAAGGAACATTATATGAAACAATTGTAAATAGTAATGGTAGAAGAATTTATTATACAGATGGGTCAGGAATTAATCAAGCATATAAAATAGAGAAAAAATCAAGTAAAAATTTAGTTTCAGATTTTCAAATAGGTGATTCAAGTAAAATTGATGATTATTATATTGTAGACCTTAGTAAATTTAATTTAGTCAAAGAAGAATTTTTTACCCCAATTGAAGATAAATATAGCTTATCATTTCTTCCAGAATTTGCCAGAACAAACATACAAAATAGTATTTCTCATCCAAGTATTATGTTCTTAGATATTTGTTCTGCTTTAGAAGATCCAAGTAAATTTACAAAAAAAATAAAAGAAGCATTTCCAGAATTAGAAAAAATAACAGAAAGAACAAAAGTAGGATTTATAGATAAATTAAAATCTAAAGGAACTCTAATAAATATTGGAGCACCATTTACTCAAGAAAATCCAGCAAAAATTTGTCTAGAAGTATTATGCCAAATTCAATCTGAGTTTAGATCAAGAGAATTAATTTTAGAAGGTATAGGATTAAATCAAGGAGAAGTATTCTATGGAAAAGTATGTGGAAGACCAACAATTATGGGTGATGCAGTTAATACTGCAGCAAGAATAAAAGAAATTAGTAATAAAAGGAATAATAGTGAAACATTAGTAAGTGAAACAATAGAAGAAAAAGTTAGAAATGAAGCAATCTTCAATAAGTTAGACCTAGAAGAACTTAGAGGTAAAAAAGATAAAGTAAAAATTTTTATATTCAATTCATTCACAAGAGAAAAAACAGAAGATAAATATATTTTATACAAAGATCTAGAAGAAAAACTTCTCAAAAATATTGATAAAAGATATAAAACAAAAAGTTATGGTGAAATTATAGAAATAATTGGAGAATTAGGATCTGGTAAAGATAGATTTGTAAATAGAATCTCTAAATCCATTAAAGAACAAAGAGTAATAGAAACAGAATGTTCACCAATATATTCTGAATCTCCTTATTATTTAATAACTGAAATACTAAAAGCAAAATTAGAAATTAAATCAAATGAAGAATTGTATAAAATTTTAGGCACAAGTAATATAGAATCAGCAATACCAAAAATAAAAGAATTAGTAAGAAAAAATCAATCTATATATATAATAAATAAATTAGAACATGCAGATGAAAAAAGTTTATCATTAATTTCAAGAATAAGTAATGATATAATAGAAGGAAACTCAACAATAATTGCATCTTCAAGTTCACAAAGAATCAATGGAAGTAAAATAGAAAATATTAAACCATTATCTTACACAGAAGGGAAAAAATTTGCAGAAGCAATAGCATTGGAAGTACATAAATATAATACCTTTAGAAATGAAGACTTAGATAGAATATTAAGAATATCAAAAGGAAATCCTTTATTTATTTCTGAAATTGTAAAAGCAGCTAAACAAGGAAAAACATCTCTAGAACTTGATGAAGAACTTCCAGAAACAATAGAAGAAATAATGATGATAAGAGTAGATAAATTAAATCAAGATACAAAAAAGAAATTACAAACTTTATCATTATTATCATCACCAAAAGACTTTGATGTTAGAATTGAAACAATAGAAACAAAAAAACTGCAAACAGAAGGATTTCTAGATGAAAATAATCAATTATCAAATCCACTATTAAGAAAAGCATTATATAATTCAATGCCACCAGATGAAAGAAAAGAGAAATTCACAGAAATTGCATTAAGTATTGAAGGATCACAAGACAAATATCTAGAAGCATATTATTTTATGAATGCAAACCTAGATAATGAAAATATAAGAAATAAATTTGTAAATTGTGGATATAATTATATTTATAGTTTATTAGATCCAGCAACAATACCTAATGAAATTTTAGAAAAAGTAACTTTAGCTGCTTCTGAACACAATAATAAAGAAGATAGAAAAAAATATGGGAGATTATTATTAACAAATACTGTAATAAAGCACGCAAAAGTTAGAGAAGAAAAAGAATATGAAGAAATTTTAAAAATTTCAGATAAAGCATCTAAAATTTACAAAGGAGAATATGATGAATACAAAGCATTAATGTGTTTAGGAAGAGCATTGTGTTTTACAAACAAATATGAAGAAGGATTAAAAAAATTAGATGAAGCTGCTCAAAATGCAATAAATCAAAAAGAAATTAATTATTATCTCTGGATATCACAAGTTCATGCAAATATATTATATGGAAGACTTAATTTTCCAGAAAAAGGTCTTAATTTATTATTAAAAACAATAGAAAATATAAAGGGAGAATTAAAAGAAGATAATTGGGAAAGAAAAATTGGTGGGGGAATTTCTGGAACTTTTGAAGCAATTGCTGATTGTTATTGTAGGGTTGGAGAATATGAATCAGCATTAGAGTATGCAGATAAAGCAATATATTATTCTGAAAATTTATTTATTTGGAATATTTTAGCATGTAGTTTCAAAACAAAAGGAAATGCTCTAAGAAAAAAAGGAGAATTAAAAGAAGCAAGATATGAGTTTTCAAAAGCATTAAAAGTTATATCTTATTATGATTTAGAGATGAAAAATGAAGAGATTGAAATATTGGAAGCTATAAGTAAATTAGAAGAAAAAAGAGGGAATAGAGAAATATCATTAAATTACAAAAAACAAATAGAAATATTAAAATAAAATTAAGTAGGAGGCATAGGACTACTATCAAGCTTAGCTTTAGCATTACCAAATCCAAAGAAATTACTAAAACCAGCAATAAATCCAACATTAGGTTTAGCTTGAGGAGCTTGTTTAGCCTGAATATTTCCTAATACAAATCCACCAACTCTCAAATTAGTAAATAATTGTGCATTATCTAATTGATCTTTACCAACACCTACAACTCTAGCTTGAGCCCATGAATTAGAAAATAATTTAGATTCTATTTGACAACAATTTACTAAAATATTTCCCTTAAGATATACTTGTTGATTACATTTATCTTCTTTGCATTCTTCACCAATTTTATAACATACACTATCACATACATCATAACCTTGAGCTTGACAAAACATACTACCTGATATTTCTGGAGTTCCAATTCCTCCACTCAATAATAAATCTTTAACATCATCGCCCTTATTAGGATCAATTAATTCACAACCACTTTTTAATTTATTGCCTTGACCATCAACTCCAAAATCTCTACTACCTAAAGGAAGAATTTGTGTAAGAGCAGCCAAAGAATCAAAATTCTTTATTGCTAAAAATTCTGGCTTTTCTGCACAATTTTCAATATCAACTTCAAAACCTTTACTTGCACAAACATTAGTATCTAACATAACATAAGAAGTTTGAGCATTTATCATTGAAGTTATTGAACAACAAACTTGATTCTTACATTTTTCACTATCAGCATTACCTTCAATACCCTTAGCA
>JAHFKB010000042.1:4761-5686 GCA_023245565.1 archaeon | reverse complement strand
TTTACATTTACGATCACTATATCTTTTAATATCGCTAATTCCTTCTTCTAAAGAAACAAATTTAGGTTCATAAATTTTAGATAATTCTCTTTCTCTTTCAATAAGTTCTTTATATTGTTTATACTTTAAATCCTTAAAATAAGAGTTCCTTTTAGCCCTAAACCAAGCCCTATCTAATTTTTCTTCAAACGGATTAATCATATTTAAGATTAAAATTGATAATATATAAGATAAATGCCCCCCCAAAGAGGGTACAAATAGTAAAGCTTATTAATAATTACAAATAAATAAAATAATGGATACAAAAATACTACAACAAATAGGATTAACCGAAAGTGAAATTAAAGTATATCTAGTTTTGCTTAAATTAGGAGAAAGTACGGCAGGCCCAATTGTTGATGAAGCAAAAGTAACAAGATCAAAAATTTATGATATTCTAGAACGTCTAAAAAATAAAGGTCTTGTTAGTTATATAATAAAAGAATCAACTAAATATTTTAGTGCAACCAATCCTTCAAATATATTGGAATATCTAGAGAAAAAAGAAAGTGAAATAAAAAAACAAAAGCAATCAATCAAAGAAATAATACCTAAATTAGAAAAAGAATATAATAAATTAATAGAAAATAAAAAAGCAGAAATTTATATTGGAATGAATGGAATGCAAAATGCCTTTAATAACATAATAAAAGAATTTTCTTCAGAAGAAGACTACTATGCTTTTGGTGCAGGTAAAGGTGAAGATATAGAAAAAATACAAATATTCTTTAATAAATTAAATCTTGAAAGAAATCAAAAAAAAGTTAAAGCTAAAATAATTTTTAATGAATCTTCAAGAGGATTATTTAAATCTCAAGAAAAATCAAGATTAAATGAAGTAAGATACCTAATTGAATCAACCCCAGCAGCAATTAATATATATAAA
>JAHFKB010000042.1:0-4751 GCA_023245565.1 archaeon | reverse complement strand
ATTAGAAGTAAAGAAGTTTCAGATTCTTTTAAAGAGTATTTTAAAGTAATGTGGAAATTTGCTAAATAGAAGGCGTTATATATTAATTAATACTTAATAGTTATAAATTAATAATAATTATTTACAAAAATGAATACAACTACAAGCGAAAATAATAATTATACCTTAGAACATTCTCCTACTTTGAACACTGTTTTAATGGTAGAAGAAACTTTAAAAAATATGAATGAAAGTGTAACAAAAATATCAGAATTAAAAAAGAAATTACCTAAACAAGTAAATCATAATACTCTAAAAGTAATTCTTGAATATTTAGAATTAAGTAATAAAATTTTAGTTACAATGAAAGGAGTTACTTGGATACACAATACAAATCCCAATTTAAGAAAAGCAATAAGTAATGGATTAAGATCATGATAAAAAATTTGGATATAAGTAAGAGGTAAATATTTAATGAAAATAATTTCTTGGAATGTTAATGGAATTAATGCTTGTTGTAAAAATGGATTTTTTGATTTTTTAAAAAAAGAAAACGCAGACATTTATTGTTTTCAAGAAGTAAAAGTTTCAAAAGATAAATTAAATCCAGAATTATCAAATGTAAAAAACTATAAAGCATATTGGAGTTTTTCTAAAAAACCAGGATATAGTGGCTTACTAATATATTCTAAATTAGAACCCATAAATATAATACAAGGAATAAATAATAAAGAAATAGATGAAGAAGCAAGAGTATTAACTTTAGAGTTTAAAGATTTTTATTTAATAAATTCTTACTTTCCACATACAAATAGAGAATTATCAAGATTAGATTTTAAATTAAATTTTAATAAAATATTTGAAGATTTTTGTAATAAATTAAGTAAGAAAAAACCATTAGTTCTTACTGGTGATTTTAATGTTGCACATAAAGAAATTGATTTAAGAAATCCAAAAGAAAATCAAAACAATGCAGGCTTTACAATTCAAGAAAGAACTTGGTTTGATAAATTTCTAAACAAAGGATACATAGATACTTTTAGATATTTTAATGATAAACCTGAAAACTATACTTGGTGGAGTTACATGCATAATGCAAGAAAAAGAAATATTGGTTGGAGAATAGATTATTTTGTAATATCTAATAGCCTAAAAAATCAATTAATTAAAAGTTTTATTCTAAAAGATGTTTTAGGATCAGATCATTGTCCAATAAGCTTAGAAATAAAAAATTAAGGAAAATGGGTACCCTCAACCCCTTTTTATAATATAATATCAAGCTTGTTTATAAACATTTACGAGTAAATAAGAATATTTTTCTAAAAATAGTTTTTAATTTTACCTTTAACAAATAAGTATCTTTAAACAAATTTTTAATTAAGCATTATAGAAAAATTACTTTTCCATCCATGGAGTTTCAACATCATCAATACGCCATCCAGGTTTTATATCCACATTTTCAATTTCTTTTTCAGTTTTAAAAACACAAGAATTAGAATTATATTGTATTAATCCAGGAATAGCAATCTGTACACCATTATCTCCAGAATATTTTAATGGACAAGCAAATGCTTTTGCTCCTCTAGCTTCACACATAGTATTTAACATTTCAACAAATCTTTGATTAGCTGCAACACCTCCAATAAGCAATGCTTCTTTTTTACCTGTATGTGCTAATGCTCTTTCAGTAACTTCTATTAACATAGCAAATCCAACTTCTTGTAAACTATAACATAAGTCTTCAATTGCAACTCCTTTTTTAAATAAATTTATACAATGAGTAACTATTCCAGAAAATTCTACATCCATACCTTTAACAATATAAGGAATTTCTATATATTTTCCATTTTTAGCTAATTGTTCTATTTTAGGACCAGCAGGAAATCCTAATCCAACACCTCTTCCAAATTTATCTAATGCATTTCCCAAACCAACAGACAATGCTTCTCCAAATATTCTATATTTTTCACCTTCATATGCAATTATTTGAGTATTAGCTCCAGAAACAAAAACAAAAACAGGATCTTTTGCTTCTGTAAAAAATTTACCCTCTTCTAAATGTCCACATAAATGATTAACTCCAACTAAAGGTTTTTTATATTTCAAAGCTAATTCTTTAGCAAAGTTTTTCCCAACTATCAAAGAAGGATCTAGACCAGGACCTTGAGAAAAACTAATTACATCTATATCTTGAATTTTTAATTTAGCTTGATCTAATGCTTTTTGTAAAATAATATTTTTTAATTTCTTATGATGTTCACCACAATCTTTAGGAATTATTCCTCCTTTTTCTGTAGTATACATATCTCTAACATCAGCAAGAACTTCACCATCTTCTATAATTCCTACTCCAAATGTATGAGCAGTACTTTCTATACCAAGGCAAATTAAATTTTTAACCATATTTTAAAACATTTAAGAATTATTATAAATCTTACGTTATCAGTTAGTTTTATTAATTAAATAAGACTAGGAATTTTAATGTTTAGTAAAGTATTAGAGAAAATAAAACCTAATAAAAAAGAGGAACAAGAAGTAAAAAATAAAGTAGATTTATTTCTAAAGAAAATTAATAGTAAATTATTAAATGCTGAAGCAATAGTTGGTGGAAGTTTTGCTAAAGGAACATGGTTAAAAAATCAGCATGACATTGACATATTTGTTTTATTTACAACTCCGCAGAATATTTCTACAAGATTAGAAGTTGCTATAAAAGCTACTTTTGATAATATGGAAAAAATACATGGAAGCAGAGATTATTTCTTAGTTAACTATGAAAATTTAAATTTTGAATTAGTTCCAGTTCTAAAAATTAATAGTTCAGAAAAAGCTGAAAATATAACAGATATTAGTCCAATGCATGTAGATTATATTAAAAAAAATATTAATGAGAAATTAGCAGATGAAATAAGATTAACAAAATATCTTATGAAAATGAATAAATGTTATGGTGCAGAAACATATATTGGTGGATTTTCAGGTTATCTAATAGAATTATTAGTAATTTATTATAAAGGATTTAATAATTTAATAAAAAGTACTGTAAATTGGAAACACGGAGAAATAATAAACCTAGAAAATGAAAATAATTTTATTTCAGAACAAAAATTTCCTTTAATAGTCATTGACCCTGTTCAGGCAAATAGAAATGTAAGTGCAGCTTTAAGAGATGATAAATTTCACTTATTCATTAATCTAGCTAAGAAATTTAATTCTAAACTAAGTGTAAAATTTTTTAAAGAAATTAAAATAAATCCAAGTAAATATAATTTAGTTTTTAGAATAGAACCTGTAAAAGGAAGTAAAGATGTTTCAGGAACAAAAATGTTAAAGGCTTTTGAGAAAATAAATTCTGAATTAAACTTAAATGAATTCAAAGTTATAAATTCAGATTGGGAATGGACTGATTTTGGATATTTTTACTTTAAAATTAAGAATAAAACTCTAAGTAAAACTGTAAAACACTATGGTCCACCAGTTAGATTTGAACAAGATGCAGAAAAATTCAAATTAGCTCATAAAAATCTTAAAATTAAAGAAGAAAAAGAAAGATTATATGTAAATCTGCCTAGAAAATTTACAAATATAAAAGACTTTATTAAATCTTTATCAACTAATAAAGAGATTTCAGATAAAGTTTATTCTATGGCACAAATTAAATGATTTAGAAATCATTGATTCTATTGTAGATTTCAGCATGTCTTTGATTATAAAATAATCTTTGGTATTTATGGTCAATAGTATTAATTGTAGGATTATCAAAATCCCACATATATTTTCCAAGTCTAAAAATCTCACTATACAATCTATCTCTTAATATTTCAAATTGATCTTTGTCTTCTTTTTCAAAATCTAATTTTTTATCAAGATATACAAAAGGATCAACTAAATAAGAATTAAAAATAAACATTAAAGGTCCTCCTAATTTTCCGCATCCGAAACAATGATATAAGTTTAATTTTTTATTAAAACTCATAGAAGGCCTTCCAGCATTATGCCAAAGACAACGAGCCCAAGCCCTAACACCATTTTCTTGTAATTTTAATTTATCTCCTAGTAAATCTTTACCAACATCAATAGCATTAAGATTTCTTAATTTATCATCTAAATCTATATTTTTATAAAACATAAAAAAAGCCCCTTTTGAACTATTATAAAGATTATTATACTGCAAAATAAAAACATATTTAAATAAGTTCAAGTTATTATGATACAATGGAAGTAAAAATTTCATTTGATACAGAAAAAGAAAGTGTAGATGATCTAAAAAGATTAATTGCTGCTTTACAAGATTTAATATCAAAAAGAGAAAAAGCAGGTTCTTTAGGAAATCCCTTAGCAGCATCTAATATTACAAAACCTTCTCAAGTTAAAATAGAATCTTCACAACCACAGCAAACTCAAGCTCCATCTACAAGTGGTCAAACTTCTGGTGGTGGAAGAGTAGTTCCTTATGAAGATATGTCACATTTACTTTCTAAAATAGCTTCAGGTGAAAATCCTAGTAGAAGATATTAAATTTTATTATAAATATTAAAAAAATCTATCTCAATCTTATGGTTTCTAAATTTTTAGGTGCAACAGTCTCAACCCTATACATTTGATAAAGAACACTAGCTAATTCTATGCATCTGCTATAATCACCATGTATTGTAATAATTTTCTTAGGTTTAGGTTCTAGATTTCCAACCCAGCTTACTAATTGTTTAAAATTACTATGCCCAGAAAATCCTTTAATAGTGTAAATTTTCATTAAAACTTTAGTTGTTTCT
>JAHFKB010000041.1 GCA_023245565.1 archaeon | reverse complement strand
CTTTTTATATTAGTTTTAAAGATTAATTAATATGCCAGAAAAGAAAGAGGTTCATTCTGAACATAAAGTATTACATAAAGAAACTCATGAATTAAGTTCTAAAAATGTATTAGAATTAATTGATTCTAGTAATAGATTAGTTAATAGAATGGATAAAATAATTTCTTTATTTGAAGAAGCAGCAAAGCATGTAGGTGAAGTTGAGAGTACTGAAGCTAAAGTAGCTGCTTTATCTTCTAAATTAGAATCTTTATTAGAACAAAATAAAGCTATTGCTCAAGGTTTATTATTATTAGAGAAATATGTTAGAGGAAAATCAGGAATACAACAACCGACTCAAATGTCTGAATACTCATAATGAAAGATGAACCTTTTTTTCTAGTAAATGAATTTCTTGAAAGAGAACAAAAAGAATTAAAAGAAGTTTTGAAAATAATTAAAGTTGAAAATTATAGAGAAAATCAGAAATCTGTTTTTTTAAAGAATTTTACAAATGAAGCTTTCAAAGCTTATAGAAAAAATAAAGACAAAATGGGTTTGTTAAAAGCAGAAGAAAAGAAATTAGATTTTGAAAAAGAATCATTATTGAAAAAAAGAAAATTAGTTTTGGATAAATTAAAAGAATTAGAGAAAGTTGAAGTAAAAGAAATTACTGCTCCTTTACCTAGTCAAGAGAAACAAGTTATTTTATCTAAAGAAACTGGAAAAACTTTAGTTAAAACAGAATTTGATGGAAAAAATTATAATGTCATTGAGCCAATATTAAACTTAGAATATTTAAAATTAATTGATGAGTTAAAAGAATTAAATTTAGATAGTAAAGATGAATTAAAACAACAGGTTGGAGTTTTATGTAATAAATATAAGATAAATTATACAGATGATTATTTTGATAAGATAAGGTATTATTTAGTTAGAGATGTGAAAAAATATGGAAAAATTTCTGCTTTAATTGAAGATAAAGATGTAAAAGATATTATTTGTTCTGGCTCTGGAAAATTATTAAGTGTTAATTATAAAGATCAAGATGATGTTGGAACTAATATAATTTTTAATTCTGAAGATGAGGTAAATAATTTTATTAAATTTTTAGGAAAAAAAGGAGAACAAAAATTTAGTTTAGAAAACCCTTTTTTAGAATTTAGTTTTGATGGTTTGAAAATACAAGGTAATTTAGGCAGTGAATTTATAAAAGGTAAATTTGCTATAAGTAAGAATTAAAATAACTATTATAGAATGGATTTCTTTTTAAATGATCTTAAGATTATTTTTTTATGACTCTTAATAAATATATTTCACAGGAAATAATTAGAAGTTGTGGTTTTAATGATTATGAAGCTAGTACTGTTTTCTTTAGAGAAGGTTATGATTGTAAATTTCATATTGGTGGACATATTAAGCATACTAATTGTGAGAATACTAATATTGTTATTATTGAATCTCAAATATGGTATAGAAAGAGAACTGAATTTTATTTTGGAACTATAGAAGGAAAACCAATGAAGGATAGAGATTCTGATGAAGAAAAAGATTTTAAAACTAGAATGCTTGGATTTGTAAGTAGAAAACATAGAGTTTCTGGTAAAAATTTAGAAAGTAAACTTACTCCTTTTGGTATTTCTAAATGATCTTAAGATTATTTTTTAATTTTATAGAATTCTAAATTTCAAAAAAGATTTGGGTGCCTACAAAAATAAGAAAATGTAGTCACCTATTTTTTATTCAATCACTAGATCTGGCACAATCTCTTGTACACATATCACCACAACAACTTCCAATTTCACCTAATGCTGCTTCTTTTGGACATCTGCTTCTCATTCTTAATTGGGGTTGTGGATTTTGTCCATAAATGAAAAGAGAACTATTTCCATAACTTGTACTTCCATAATTTTGAGTTTGTGCGTAACTTTGCATTTTTTATCCAAAATATTTTTCTTTGTAAAATCTTATAAGTTCTTCGACTGCAGGAATTACTGCCTTATTTCCTATTCCTACTTTTAATTTTTTTTGAACATCTTCAATTGTTAAAGCCCCTTCTAAAACTGCTTCTTCAATATCTTTATCTGTTGTTTTAGTTTCAGGATCAATTATTCTTGCGCCTTCAACAATTATTCTTGAATTTTGATTAGATCTTCTAAAGTAATCATTAATTGCAGATCTTAATGCTTTATCTCCAAGAACTGAGCAATGAAATTTTCTACTTGGTAGATTTCCTAATCTTGCAATAATATCTTGGGGTTTTAATTTTAATGCACCCTCTATTTTCATTCCACCATTTTCAGTTACCATTACTGATAACATTGATGTTGATGCAATTGCTGATGCACAGTTATGTATTGATACTCCATTAATCCTATAAGTGTGGGGTTCGTTCACAATACCTATATCATAAATTTTACCATTATAATCATTTACAAAAATTTTAGATATTGGTATTAATATATTTCCACCTTTAAAATCAAATTTAAATCTAGACTGTTTTTGAATTTTTTTAAATATTATGTTATATTCTCCACTATTTCTATAATTTTTGCCCCTTATTGTAAATTCTCTTGATTCTCTTTTATGTATTGGGGCAAATATAAAATTTCTAGCCAACATAATTTGCAATTGAAAAGCTATATGTTCAAGCGAGGTTGATATAAAATATTGTATATTTTCATTTTCTCCTTGTTTAGATTCCCAACCATCTCCTTTTATGTAAGAATCTATTATCAAAATTTGTTTTTCTGCAGGTAACTGCATTATTTCATTTGAAAATCTCTTCTTACCTGGTAAACCCCCGTACTTTCTTAATAATTGTGTAATTCCTGGATTGTTTATTTGGATACATAACCCTGTTGAAGTTTTTCTAGGAAATACTATGTAGTTCCAATTATATTTCTTTGAAATAAGTTCAATTTCATTTATATATTCCTGCTCATCTAGATTAAAATAAAATATAGTTCTGCTATTACTTGGAGCATTACCATCTGATACGTAATATCCTAATAAAGTACACATATCTTCATTTAATTCTTTAATATCTTGAGTATCTTTTGGTATGTTAAATAATAAAAAATCTCCTTCTTTTATTTCACAAGCAGGTAATGTAGTTACTTCGGTACCATTGATTAATTCTTCATTAACTTCCGACCATCTGTTATTTCTATTAACTAAAGTAATTTTTTTTCTGATTAAACAAGGTATTGGATGATTTGGTGTGACAGATATACTATAAAATTTAGATGTTGATAATTTAAATGTAATAACTTTACCTTCATAATTCCTAGGTAAAACTTCTTCAACAAAATTTACTTTTCCTTCACCATCTATAATTTTATCACCAATTGACAAATTTTCCACTGGTTTAGTAGTATAATCTGACATTAATATTTTTTCTCCAGGTAACAATGAACCAAAAGTTTCCCATTTTAATTCTTTAATTTTATCTTCTTTACCATCTATCTTAATCCACATCTTCATTGCATCTCCGCATGCAGGACTACCAACCATTCCAATACCATCACAAGTTTTTGCATATTCTTCTGCTTCTTTAGCATCCATAAAAATATTATGAGGATTAAAAAAATGATCTTTAACTGTATCTGTGTAAAACCATTTTTTACTTTCTACTTTTGCTTTTACATCTGGATGTAAATTTAATTTTGATTGTGTCTGTATTTGATTATTGTTTTCCATTTTTTATTCTCCTGTTAATTTATTTTCTAAATTTCTATTTCTTATTTTTCTCCGGTCAATTTCTATAATAAAAATTCCTAAAATAGAGCATCCAAACTCTATAACACTGTCAAATAAATTTTTACCAGTATAAACATAGTACATTGAATCTCCGAATAGTCCTGCTCCCCATAAATATATGGGGGACGCATATATTAAAAACCGGCTATTACTAATACTAATTGGTTTATAATCTATTCTTATATTTTTTTTCACCTGTCCATTAGGTAGATTTCCAAGTGTTAAATCTCTTTCATTCAAATATATAAGATCATTACTCATTTTTTACTCCTTGCTTCTATTATGTGCTCAGCAGCTACATTTACTGGACTAATTTGTCTTAATATTTTTACAATGCCTGGAAGTAATTCTAAAACTTTGTTTATATCTTCTTCTTTAGTTTCTTTTCCTAAAGTAAATCTAATACTTCCATGAGCTGCTTCATAGGGCAAACCAGTAGCTAAAACTACATGACTAGGATCTAATGTTTGAGATGTACAAGCACTACCGGTTGAAGTGTAAATTCCATATTCATTTAAGTATAAAGTTAAAGCTTCTCCTTCTATATCTAAAATACTTACATTTGCATTATTTGGAAGTCTTTTAGTTGGATGTCCATTTAAAAAAGTTTTTTGTATATTATTTAAGACTCCATTTACTAATTTATCTCTTAAGATAGTTAATCTTTTTACTTCTGAATCTTTTTCTTCTTGTGCTAATTCTAAAGCTTTAGCAAAACCCATAATTGCAGGAACATTTTCTGTACCGCTTCTAAGATTTCTTTCTTGTCCACCACCATGAATTAAAGGAATTAATTGTATTCCTTGTTTGGCATATAATATTCCTACACCTTTTGGACCATAAATTTTAGAACCATTAATTGTCATTAAATCTAAATTTAAATTTTCTACATTTATATCACAATAACCTGCTGCTTGACAAGCATCTGTGTGAAAATAAATATTATTTTTTCTTGCTAATTCTCCAATTTCTTTTATTGGATTTATTGTTCCTATTTCATTATTTGCATACATAATTGTAATTAAAATTGTATTTTCTTTAATAGCAGCTTCAATATCTTTTATATTTACTAAACCATATTGGTCTACATCTAAATAAGTTACTTCACATCCTTCATATTTTTCTAAATATTCACAAGTACTAAGCACAGCATGATGTTCTGTTTTAGTTGTAATAATATGATTTCCTTGATCTTTCATTGCTTTAGCTAGACCTTTTAGAGCTAAATTAATACTTTCTGTTCCACCAGATGTAAAAATTATTTCTTTTGGTTTACAATTGATTAATTTACTTATTTTTTCTCTTGCATCTTCTATTGAATCTTTAGCTTCTAAACCTTTAGAATGAAAACTACCTGGATTTCCATAAACTACATCAAAGTAATTTAATATTTCTTGTTTTACTCCTTCTCTTACTTTTGTTGTTGCAGCATTGTCTAGGTATATTTCTTTCATTTTTTATTTCCTATTTTTATTAATGGCTGTTCAAAACAAACATTGCATGACTTATAATTATTATCTAGATTTCTATGGATCTGACAAGCAATTTTTTCTTGTCTTGACAGATTAATTAGGTGCTGAATTTCTCTTATTGAATCAAACTCTGTAATAATTCTTTTAGATGAAGAATTTACTTCTTGTTTTACTTTTTCATTAAATTTTATTTCATTTCCCCTTTTATTAGATAAGTATTGGTTAACAGCAGATTTTGTAAGGCCAATTTTTTTAGCTATTTCTACTTGTTTAAGACCTTGATTTTTCATAGCTAAAGCTAATTCTTTTCTTATTGTAGGTATAATATACCATACTTCTAGCTCTTGTATTAATTCCATATAATATTGATGATGCTGGATATTTATAAAGTTAACGATAGTTAATTTTTATAGTAAAATATAAATTCACATTATAATTATAAATTTTATGAAAGATATTAAGGAATTAATTAAAGAGGTTTTAGATAATGGATATTTAATGAATTTAGGTACTTTAGATAGTCGTGGAGTCTGGGTATGTGATGTTATTTATATTTATGATAAAGATCTTAATATTTATTGGATGTCTGATCCAGAAGCAAGACATTCTAAAGCTTTAATTAAAAATAAAGTTGCTGGAACTATTACTGTAAGTGGGCAAGGAGAAAATAATTTAGGAATTCAATTTGAAGGCATAGCTAATAAAATAAAAGGAGATAGGTATGATCTAGTTAAAAAACATTTTTTAAAAAGGAAAAAGAAAATTCCTAATGAAGATGTTTTACAAGGAGATTCTTGGTATGTATTAAAAACTAAGAAAATTGAATTAATTAATGAGAAATATTTTGGTTTTGAGAAGAAAAAACTAGAGCTTTAATTATTAAATTCTTTTATATTTTAAAAGAATAGAATTTGTTACAACACTTACAGAACTTAGAGCCATTGCTCCGCCAGCAATCAT
>JAHFKB010000013.1 GCA_023245565.1 archaeon | reverse complement strand
TCATTTAAACTAGTGCAAGAATCAGAAAATATATTTAATCTTTTTAAATAATCAATAATACTTATCAAAGTCCATTTAGCATTATTTTCTTCAGCTTGTAAACTCAGCATTAATTGATCAAAATCAGAAACTCTTGTAATATCACTTAAAGCACCATACAACAAACCAATTTGACTAGAACTTAATTTAGCAGGCAATAAATGCATTAGTTCACTTCCCGTTAAATTTTTAGCATTTAATTTTAAAACTTTAGCTTCAGGATTTTTTTCAACATCAGGAGTATATTCTTGTATTTGTTTAATATATCCTTTAGGTTCTAAACCAAAAGGTTTTAACTCATCTTTTTTTTCAGAAGGAAATTTTAAACTAGAATATTCACCATGTGGATCTATAACAACCACAGGAATTTTTCTATCTAATATTTCTTCAAGTAAAACTCCACAAAAAAAACTTTTACCAGATCCACTTTTAGCCAAAATAGCAAGATGTTTAGTAATTATTTTATTTAAATCCAAATAAACTTTAATATTTTCTCTATCTTCTAAAACTCCAATATATGCTCCATTTTTAGTATCTTTTAAATCTAATACTCCTTTTACAAAATCATCATCTGCATATTCAACATCAGCTCCAGGTTCTAAAGGTGTTCTTAGATTTCTTAAAATTCCAGTTTTATCTCTATAACCTAAAATATTACATTTAGCTTTAGTCTCTTCTTTTTCTTTTTCAATTTCAACAATCTGAGCTAAAATAGGATATCCTTCTTTATGCATTGATTTAACATACATAAATTTTTTAGCATTCTCTTTAACTATAAAACTAAAAACATTAGTACCACTTTTTCCTATAATATTTCCTAAGATCATTTTATCTAAACTATAAACTAAGTCCAATAGCATGATTTATAACTTTTCCCATGATTAAAAATAAAGTATGAAAACAAAACAAGCTTTGGTAACTGTAGGAGGAATTGGTTCAAGATTAAGGAAAAAAGGGTTTGAAGTGCCTCTTTCAAAAGCATTCATACCATTATTAAAAAAACCAATGCTCTATTGGTGTTTAAAGAGTTTAGAATCTGCAGGAATAAAAAAGATAGTAATTATTGGAGATACATTGGGAAAAATAAATGCTGCTAAAAAGGTTATTAAATTTGGAAAATACTCATTCACAGAAATATTATTTTATAAAGATCCAGGATTGGGTACAAGTGGTTTACCATATCAAGCAAAAAACCTCTTGGAAAAAAATTTCTTTTTTGAATATGGACATTCAATTTCTGAAAGAGAACATTATATAAAAATGGATAAAATTAAGAAAATTGGAAATATTGTAATTTCATTATTTTTACCAAATATCCATTCAGTTAGGCCTTCAATGAAGTTAGAAAGGGGGAAAACTAAAAAAATTATCCTACCTAAATTCAAGAAAGGTGAATACTTTGTAGGAGCACCATATTTATTAGATCATTCATATATAGATATGTTGCCTAAATGTAGTTTTACTTCTAGTAAAGTTATATATAAATATAGTTCACAAAATAAATTAAGAACAATTATAAGTAAATTACCTATAGAAATTGATGAATTTGAAGAAAAAGAAGAAAGTTTACCAATATTAAAGAATTATATTAATAAAATAAGACACAAAATATGAAATCATTACAAATATTAAAAGAAGAACCAAAACTTCAAGGTTTAATAAAAATAACAAGAGAATCCCAAATTCCTTTATTAGGTTTAATACATATAGGTGTATTAGATAGGGGTTCTTCATTACTGCAAGTAAGAGCATCTACTGCATGTAATATGAAATGCACTTTTTGTAGTACAGCAGCCAATTCATATGATATGCATCCTTACAATTATGAAGTAGAATTAAATTATTTATTAGAATGGATAAAAGAAGTAATGAGATTAAAAGACAATCAAGTAAATCAAATTAATATTGATTCAGTAGGAGAACCAACAGCTTACTCAAATATTTTAGAATTATTAAAAGAAGTTAGAAAAATTCCAGAAATTAAAATAATAACAATGCAGTCTAATGGAACTTTATTAACAAAAGATAAAATAAAAGCTTTAGAAGAAGCAGGATTAAACAGAATAAATCTTTCTGTTCATTCTTTAATTTCAGATCAATCAAAAGAGTTATTTGGAAAAGAAAATTATAATCTAGAAAAAATAAAAGAAACTTGTAAATTAATTAACAATTCAAAAATAGAATTAAATCTAACACCAGTATACCTGCTAGGAATAAATGATGCACAAATAGATTTATTGATTGAGTTTGCTAAAGAATTAAATTGTAGAATAAGCATACAAAAATACGAAATTTACAAATATTCAAGAAAAGATAAAAGAGTAAAAGAGCAAAATTGGTTTAAATTTTATAGAAGATTAGGCGAGTTAGAAAAAAAACACAATTATAAATTAAAATTAGGTCCAACAGATTTTAAAATTGAAAGATCGAAAAGAGTTCCATTAGTATTTCAAAGGGGAGATATTACAACAGCAGAAATAATAATGCCTGGTTGGATGAAAAATGAAATGATTGCAAAATCAAATAACAGAGCTATAACAATAGTTGATTGTAATTATAAGATTGGTGATAAAATAAAAGTAAAAATTCTAGAAACTAGAGATAGTATTTATATAGCTAAAAAAATATAATTTTAAGCTCTGTCCGAAACGTTTAAATATACAATATCTAATAAAATAATATGATATTCTAAGATAAGGAGGTGCGAATTATATGGCAAAAGAAGGTTCAATGATGGCAAAACTTGGCTCATGGTCATTTATAGTGGGCGCAGTTATTGCAGTAATTTTAGGAGCTATCGCATCTACTGCAGGTACATCTTGGGTAATAGGCTTACTACTAGTCTTAGGAGTAGTTGTAGGTTTATTAAACGTTAGTGATAAAGAGATTGTACCGTTCCTTGTGGCTTGTGTGGCATTTTTAGCAGCTGCACCAGCTTTAGGATCAGCAGTAGTAAGCTTTGGAACAACTTTCGCTTGGTTAGCTAGAATTCTAGTTCACTTAGCAGTATTTGTAGTTCCAGCAGCATTAATAGCTTCTGTTAAAGCAATTTTGGCTCTAGCTGGGTCAAGATAAATTTATATATTTCTTTTTCTTTTTTTTATTTATGAAAAGAGTAAAAATATTGATTTCTGGAGAAGTACAAGGGATTTATTTTAGAGCCTTTATAAAAGACAGAGCAAATGAATTAGGTTTAACAGGTTATGTTAAAAATACACCTGATAAAAAAATAGAAGTAATTGTTGAAGGACATGAATTAAAAATAAATAAATTAATAGAACAATGTAAAGAAGGCCCTATTGGTGCTAAATTTATTAATGTATCAACAACAACACAACCATATACTGGAGAATTTAAACAATTTAGAGTAAAATATTAATCAGGATAATAATAAATAATCTTTGAACAATTATTTTCATCATTCCAAACTATAGATTTTGGAAAGCAAAGTGAAGATTTTTCTCTTTTTGCATATTCAGCTATATCTTTTATTACAAAAGTTATTGCCTTTTGCCAAGAAACATTTTTAATCTCTTGATTTTGATAAGGATTTAGAAGAATACTAATATTAAAATCTTTTTTTTGTTTTTGAAAATGTCTTTGTTTCTCAGTATCTACTAATTCATCATCCCGTAAAGGAATAGTAGCATATCCATCACAAAAAGAATTAAATATTCTTAATTCAACAGTTCCAGGATTATAAGCAAACATATGGTAATTTCCATTTTGTTTAATACCTTCAAGAGTATAATTAGAACCTTCAAAATATCTTATAATTTTATAATAATCAGTTTTCATAAGTATTGTAAAATTATCATATATACCTAAGTCAAAAGTTAGTCTATGAAGCTTACTTTCATTTTCTAATTTATCTTTGATAGTAATAAATTCATCTGGACATTTTTCAATAGCTTCCAAATATTCATCTAAGTTCATAAAAATATTATAAAAGAAAAGTTTAAAAATATTTTGAAGATTAATATATTAAAAAGCTTAAAATTATAAACACTTAATCTTCATTCTAACTATGGTCTTTGAAGTAATATCAGCTTGTATTCAAGGTTTAGAAGAAATATCTCAATTAGAAATTAAAGAATTAACAAAACAAAAATCAGAAATTTTAATACCTTCAAGAATTAAATTTAAATTAAATAAAGAACAAGAACTAGCAAATTATATTTACAACGCAAGATCAATAATAAAAGCTTATGAATTAATTTCAAATTTTACTTTCACAGATTTAAATAATTTAATTTCTCAAGTTAAAAAAATAAAGTTCCCGAAAATAAAAAGCCCATTTGCAGTAAAATGTGATAGAGAAGGAGAACATGGTTTTAGTTCTATAGATATAGAAAAAGAAATTGGAAACCTAGTAAATCAGAAATTAGAAGTTGATTTAAAAAATCCAACAACTATAGTTTTAGTAGACATAGTAAATAATAATTGCTTTATAGGAATTGATTACACAGGAATAAAATTAACTAAAAGAAATTATAGAATAAAATTATTACCAAATCCATTAAATCCATGTATAGCTTATTCAATGTTAAGAATAGCTAATATAAAAGATAAAGATGCAATTTTAGATCCTTTTTGTAAGTCAGGGGAAATCCCAATAGAAGCAGCATTATATTTACAAAACATTCCAAATTGTTATAGAATTTTAGATAAATTACAATTCACTAAATTCCTAAAATTTAATCCAAAAAATAAAATTAAGTCAAAAGATCTAAACATTTATGCAGTTGATGATTCACAAAACCACTTAAAATGCACAGAAATAAATGCAAAAATTGCTAATATAAATAAAAGTATTAAATTTAGTAGATATGATCTAGAATGGTTAGATATAAAATTCAAAAAAAATTCAATAAATAAAATAATAACCTTCCCAGCATATCCAACAAATACATTTCCAAAGCAAATAATAGAAAAAATCTATAAAGAATTATTCTATCAATCAGAATTTATATTAAAAAACAAAGGAATAATTACAATTTTAACACCTTGTCCAGACCTAATAGAAAAATATGCTTTAATGCATAAATTCAAAAAAGAAAAGGAATTTAAAATAAAATACATACATCAAGATTTCTCAGTTTTAGTTTTTAAAAAATAAACCTTATAAACTTTATTAAAACAATAAAAATATGAAGCTAATAATAAATGATAAAATGTTTGAGAAATTTGAAGGGTTAAATATAGGGGTAATTATAGCTAAAGATATTAATAACAAAGGAATTCCAGAAGATATCTTAAAACAAATAAAAGATAAAGAAAAGTTTATTAGACAAAATTATAAAACAGAAACATTGTCAGAACACCCTAAAATAAATTGCTGGAGAAAAGCTTACTCTATTTTTTGTGGAGAGCCAAAGAAAAATAAATCTTCAATAGAATCACTTTATAGAAGAATTTTATCTGGAGAAGAATTAAGACATATTAACAAACTAGTAGACATTTACAACTTATTATCTATAAAATATATGCTTCCAATAGGTGGAGAAGATCTAGATAAAATAGAAGGAAATATAGAATTAACATTTGCATCATCAAATGAAAAACCAATAATAACTTTAGGAGATAAAGATGCAAGACCACCACATGAAAATGAAGTAATTTACAAAGATCAAATTTCAGCTATATGTCGTAGATGGAATTGGAGAGAAGCAGATAGAACAAAATTAACAGAAGAAACAAAAAATAGCATTTTAGTAATAGAAGGTTTAGCTCCAAGTACAAAAGAAGGAATAGAAATAGTAACTAAGGAATTTAAAGACTTAGTAGAAAAATATTGTAATGGAAATATAAATTATTTTATATTAAATAAAGATAAAAGAGAAATTGAATTCTAATTAGTAAAATATTTAAAGAAAGTATATAGAAATAAAATATGGGTTACAGTTTAAATGATTTATTAGAAGATATTAGAAAGTTTGATGAAGATTTAAAAACAAAAGTGAAATCTAAAGGAATTATAAAAGGTTTAGAGTATTTTGAAGTAATTTTAGACGATAAAGAAAGAATTTATTTTCACTTAGGAGAAAATCTTATATTTTTTATAAACGACCATCCTGTAAGAGTATTCAAAAGTCTACCATTCATAAATAAAAAAGATCAAGTAACTCCTTTTGTAAATGAATGCTTGAATATTAAAATGAAAAGTTTAAGATCAGCTCCAAACATAAAGTCATTAGCAGAAAAATACTTGGGCAAAGAAGAAAAAGTTGTAAAAGAAAAAAACCACACTTTAGTTGAATATAAAAAGTTTAATATAATCATAACCCAAGACTACATTTTTTTGATAGGAAAGAAAACAAAGAGAGTAATAAGTTCTCTTAGTTTTGGAGATGAGAAAGAACTAGAGGATAAATTCAAAACACTTCAATACTTTGTTAAAGATATAACCCAACTAGATAAATAAATTAGTAAGGTTTTTAAACATAGAATTTTCTTTGAGTTTTATGGAAAATAAACTAATTGAAGAAAGGCTAAAAAAATTAGAAGAGATAAAAAAATTAGGAATAAATCCATATCCTTATAAATTTGATCAAAAAAATCATACTAAAGAAATTTTAGAAAAGTATGAAAAATTGAATAGAGAGGAAAAAACAAAAGATGAAGTTTCAATAGCAGGAAGAATTATGACAATAAGAGAAATGGGTAAAGCCTCTTTTGCTCATATTCAAGATATAACTGGAAAAATACAAATATACATTAGAGAAGATGAAATAGGAAAAGAAAATTATTCATTACTAAAAAAATTAGATCTAGGAGACCTGGTAGGAATAAAAGGCCTAATTTTCAGAACAAAAATGGGAGAAGTTTCTATATGGGTAAAAGAACTAAGTATTTTAGCCAAATCGCTAAGGCCACTACCAGAAAAATTTCATGGATTAAAAGATACAGAAATTAGATATAGAAAAAGATATGTTGATTTAATTGTTAATCCTGAAGTTAAAGAAGTATTTATCAAAAGAGCAAAAATTTACAAAGCCATAAGAGAATTCTTAGATAAAAGAGGATTCATCGAAGTAAGAACACCAATCTTACAAACCCAGTATGGGGGAGCAAATGCTAGACCTTTTACAACAAAAATAAACGCATGGAATATGCAAGTATATTTAAGAATAGCATATGAATTAGATTTAAAAAGATTAATTGTTGGAGGATTTGAAAAAATATATGATCTAAGTTCTTGTTTTAGAAATGAAGATGCAGATAGAACTCATAATCCTGAATTTGCAATGATGGAAATACAATGGGCTTATGCAGATTACAATGATGCAATGAAATTAACAGAAGAATTATGGGATTATGTAGCAAAAGAAGTATTGGGAACAACAAAAATTGAGTACATGAATAATAAAATTGAATTAAAAGCCCCATGGAAAAAACTTACAATTAAAGAAGCCATAAAAGAATTAGCGAAAATTGATATAAATAAATTAAATGATGAAGAATTACTAGATAAAATAAAAAATAATAAAATTGAATATGAAGGAGAACCCAATAGAGGAGAAATGATACTATTACTATTCGAAGGATTATGTGAAGATAAATTAATTCAGCCAACACATATTATAGATCATCCTAAAGAATCTTGTCCTCTAGCTAAAATACACAGAAAAAATCCTGAATTAATTGAAAGAGTTGAACCTTTCATTAATGGTTTTGAAGTAGGAAATTGCTACACAGAATTAAATGATCCCATTTTACAAAAAAAATTATTAGAAGAACAAGCTAAAAAAGGACGTGGTGGCGATGAAGAAGCACATCCAATGGATGAAGATTTTATAGAAGCTCTAGAGATAGGGTTACCTCCAAATACAGGAATAGGCATTGGTGTTGATAGAATGGTAATGTTACTTACTGGAGCTGAATCTATAAGAGATGTAATTCTTTTCCCAACAATGAAACCAAAAACAGATAATTAAAAATTTATCAGAAAAAGAAATAATAAATTTAGCAATAAAAATTTTAGAAAATCCAAAAAAAATAAATGATGAAGAATTGCATGGAGAGTTCTACAAAGTAATTCAAGAATCAAAAATAAATATCAAAGAATTCTTTAGTTTATTTTATAAAATTTTAATAAATAAAGAAAAAGGTCCAAAGTTAGCAAATTTTATTTTAATAATAGGGAAAAAAAGAGTAATTAAATTATTAAAAGAATTAATTTAACATTTATTTCAAGTAACAAAGAAACATTTATAAATCCAAAAATTTGCTGAATTATAGAAAAGCGAGGTAAAAAGGCGTTAAAACCCATTTCTCGTTTTATGATAAACACAAAAATACCGGAGGAATAAAAATGAGTGAACTATTAGTTGTAAGAAGTAAAATAAAAGACGTAGCAAAAGGAATGAATGTTTCTGGAGATTTTGCAGACGCTTTAAGTATGAAAGTAGAAATGCTTATTAAAGAAGCTTGTAGAAGATCTAAAGAAAATAAAAGGTCAACTATTCAACCTAGAGACTTATAAGTCTCTTATTTTTTCTTTTATTTATTTAATTTTTCTAATTTTATTTAAAAAATGCAAAGTTATTTATAGAAATAAACAAATTATTATGAAATGAGTCAGAAAGGATCACGTACTGAAAGAGAATTAGTTCATTTATTTAATCAAACAGGTTCATGGGCTGCAATAAGAATAGCTGGTTCAGGTTTAACAAAAGATCCAAATCCAGATGTATTAGCAGGAAATAAAAAAAGATGTCTTGCTATAGAATGTAAATCAACTAAAGCAAAATCAAAATATCTATATCCAGAAGATATAACACAAATTACAGATTTTGCGTCTAAATTTGGAGCTGAAGCTTGGTTAGCTATAAGATTTAATCACAAAGGCTGGTATTTTTTAAAACCAGAATCATTAGAAAAAACTAAAAGCTCAAACTTATTGATAAATATAGAATTAGCACAAGAAAGAGGTTTAAAATTCGAAGATATAATAAAAGAAGGTGAAAAAAATGAATGATATAATAAAATATAGTGGATTAAAAGACTTAAGTTCAGAAGAACAAAGTATTTTAAAAAATATCATAGAAAAAGAATTTCCAAAGATTCAAAGACTTTTAAAAAACCCTGCAGATTTAATGGTTCATATTAAAACATTAAAAAAAGAAACAAGAAAAAGATTTTTAATAAGTATGAGGTTAGAAATGCCTGGAAAAATATTAAGCAATAGAAACTTAGAAACAGAAAAAGGTGGAGATTGGGACCTAAAAAAAGCATTGCATAAAGAAATGAAAAGTCTTGAGTCAGAAGTAAAACACCATTTAAGAACAGACAGTGAAACTTGGAAAAAAGGGACTGGATTAAAAGCTTTGTTTAATAAATTTAAAAGTTAATGATGTTATTAGTCAAAAACCTAAAGAAAAAATATAAGAATTTTTTAGCCCTAAAAGGAATAAGTTATGAGGTAAATAAATCTGAGATATTTGGAATTCTAGGCCCAAATGGGGCAGGCAAATCTACAATGATAAAAATCTTAACCTGTTTTCAAAAGCCAACTTCAGGAATTGTAAAAATAAATAATATTTCAATAGATGAAACAAATAAAATAAAACCACTAATTGGCTGGGTTCCTCAAGAAGAAACATTTTATGCAAATTTAACAGTAAAAGAAAATCTAGAATATTTTGGCTCACTTTACAATTTAAAAAAATTAGTTATAAAAAAAAGATCAGAAGAAATATTAAAATTATTAGAAATAGAAAATAAAACAAATTCATTAGCAAGTTCTTTATCTGGAGGAATGAAAAGAAGATTAAGCATAGCTATAGCATTAATACATGATCCAAAAATAATTTATCTAGATGAACCAACAGCAGGAGTAGATCCAGTATCAAGAAGAGCTTTATGGGAAATAATAAAAAAAATAAAAGAGAAAGGAGTTACAATATTATTTTGCACACATTATCTAGATGAAGCAGAATTACTTTGTGATAGAATAGCAATTCTAAGATCTGGAGAAATTACTGCAATAGATACACCAAAAAAATTGAAAAAAGGTTACAAGACTTTAGAAGAAGCCTTCATAAATCTAATAAAAAATGAAAATAAATAAATTAATTAAAAAAGATCTCAAATTATTAAAGAGAGATCATAAAACTTTAATATTGATAATTTTAGCACCAATATTAATTTTATTTATTCTAGGAAATATATTTGGTCAAACAACAAATGCTAACTCAATAAACAGTATAAAACTGGGTTTATGTAATCTAGATCAAGAATATAAAGAAATAAAAATACCTTTATTTGAAATTACTAATTTAGAAAATAAATGTGAAGAAAAAGCACAAGAATTAGTTCTTAAAGGAAAATTAAGAGCATCATTAATTATACCTGAAGAATTCTCAAAAAATATTAGAGATGGTTATGGTAGTGAAATAATACTATATGTTGATAATTCAAAAACTCAAACAGCAATTATAGCTAGTGAATCAATAAAGGCTTTAATACAAAATTTAAATGAAAATATAGGCACAGATTTTATAAATAAAGCTTGGGATAATTTAAATAAATTAAATAAAAAATTAAAAATAGCTGTAAAGGAAGCTTCTATTGCAAAAGACCAAGCTGAATTGCAGCAAAAAAATATAATAAGCTTGCAAGAAAACTTATCTTATATTAAAATTGAAGATATTAACAATCAAATAAAATTATTAAATGAAACATTTTCTAATATAAATTTAACAAACATAAGTTTAAGTAAAGATCTATCAGAAGAGTTAGAATCTCTAAAATTATTCTATAATTCTAGTTGTTCAACACCAATAAATAAAGAATGTATAAAGATAAATCAGAGTATAATTAATTTAGAAAAGAACTTAAACAATTCAAAAGATCAAGAAAATAAAATAAATAATGCAATAAATTCTATAAATACAAATAATATATCAAATAAAATTAACCTAGTAAATAAATCAAAAGAAGAAATAATAAATAAATTAGAAGAATTAAATAATACTTTTTTTGAATATACAAATAGTTTAATTAATACTATAGATGAATTAAATGCAACAACACAACTACTAGATGTTTACACTTCTAGAGATCCTAAAAACATTGTAAGAGCTGTAGCCCTAAATGAGAATAAAGTTTTCGGTGAAAAAACTTATTTTGAATTTTTAGCTCCAGGGTTAATATTACTCCTACTATTATTTACAACAATATTAATTTCATCTTCAAATATAGTATATGAAAGAAAAATAGGAACATTAGCCAGAGCCTTATTAAGTCCAACACCAATAATAATAATTTTAATATCAAAAATCTTGTTTTTTATAATAATATCAGCAATAGAATTAACAGTAATGCTAATTGTATTAAAATTCTTCGGAATAACAATTCCATTATATGGTTCAGTATTATTAACTTTATTAATATCTTCTATAAATTTTATTTTAATAGGATTAATTTTAGGTTCAATTTCTGATTCAGAAAATACAGCATTGCTAAGTTCTTTAGTAGTAATACTTCCTATGTTTTTTTTAAGTAATTTATTATTTCCTTTTGAAATTATGCCAGAATTTATGAAAGAAATTGGATCAAATCTACCATTAACACTTAGTATTAATTCATTAGAAAGCATAATTATATACAACACCTCACTAAATATAGAAGTAATTTTAAAGTTATTAATAATAAGTCTAATCCTATTAATATTACTCTATTTAATTATAAAAAACAGACCAACAGCAGAATAGTTTCAAAATTAATGAAAATTTTTCAAGAAATTCTAAATTAAGTATTTAAAGTTTAAAATTAAATAATATATCTATGAAAAAATTACTTATATTAATAATATTATTAATAGTACCTATAGCATTTGGACATCCATGTAATGAAACAGAAAATACCACAATAAAAATATTACCAGAAGGTTACTGTGATATAAATTTAAGTTTAGAAACTGATAAAAATATATACAATAATGAAGAAAAAATATTAATATCAAATAAACTAAATGAAAAAAATCATAATTTTACAATAGAATATTGGATAGAAGCCAATAATATAACTATAAAAGATCCTGTAAAAACAACAAACACAAATCAAAAACAATTTACTCCAAAATTATTAGAAACAACTTACATTAAAATTAAGAATAATTTAACTAAAATTGATTGTATAAATGTTAATAATCAAACTTCAAATGAAGTAAAGGTTTTAGTTGAAGTAGAAAAAGACCCAAATCCAAGTATAACAATAGAGAAAATATATTTAAATAGAACAAAAAAAATAAATATTGGAGAAACATTAAATAGCTCAGTAAATATCTACACTGGAAATAATTCAAATTATAGTATATTAAATTACATAGAAAATATTACAGAAATTAAAGAATATATAATTAATGAGTCTTTTAAATTAGTAGAATTAAACCTAACATTAGAGATACCTAATAATTGTAATATTACAAACGGAAACTATAAATTCATAGTAAAATCCAAAGACTTAGAAAAATCAGAGAATATTACAATAATTAATAATTGTAAAAATGAAAGTCAAGTTAATCCTAAACAACAAGTACTTAAAAATAATACAAATATGTCCGAAAGCGTTATAAATTTAATGGGAAACTCTATAACAGGTAGAACAATATATGAATCTACTAATGTAAAAGCTAAGAATGTAATAACTTATATTTTTATGGTTATATTAGCAATAATAGGAATAATTATAATAACAAGTAATAAAAATACAAAAGTAATAAAAAAATCAACAGAAAAATGGTCTTCACAGTTAGAGCAATAATAGAAATCTTAGGATTTCCTGATACACATGTAAAAGAAGTTGCTGAAAAAGTAATTGAAAAGTTAAAAACAGAAGACAGAATATCTGTATTAAAAGAAAATATACATGATCCTAAAAAAGTAAAAGAAACTTTTTTCTCATGTTTTATTGAAATTGAAATGAAAATAACAGACTTAAATAAATTAATGGGTTTTTGTTTTGATTATTTACCATCATCATTAGAGATCTTAGATACAGAAAAAGTCACAATACCTGTAAGAGAATTTCATTTTGCAATGTCAGAAATGATTGAAAAATTACATCAATATAATATAACAGTAAATAATTTAACAGCAACAGTAAAGAATTTAGAAAAAGAAATCAAAAAAATTAAAGTTTAGATTCTAAATTTTTTGCGACTTGCGCCTCCGGCGCTACTACTCCGAACACTTGACCATCGTAGTCAAGGCTGAGGTTGCCGTTCAAGCCGTCGTTGTAGTCGTTGCTAAGGTACAGCACACGGCCAAGCGGATCTTTCTTATTTAGATCATCAGTATGCCAAATACCAATTCTATCTCCGTAAACTTCTCTATGCTTAGCTAAATAAGCTTTAGCTTTATCTACTCCACCTAAAAATGGAATAGTTTGAGGGTGTTCTAAAGCATCATCAACTTTTATTACTCCTGAACTAGATTGTTTTAAGGTTTCATAAGGAATTACAAATACTCTTCCATTTCCATTTAAAGCTTCAAGTCTGTTAAACTCTTCTTGTGGAATTGGTCCAGCACCATTTACTAGTTTTCCAGATTCTACAACATTTCTAATGTTAACTGGATCACTAAAATAATTAGGCTGATGAGCATAAACAACCACTTTAGAACCTTGCTTAGTTGTTCCTGTGGCTCTTAAACTTGGAGTTAAAAACCATTTAGTTAATACTTCAGAGCCTTGTTCTGCTCCAATTCTTGTTAAAGCAAGCTCTAGCATAAATAAAGCTTGATAACCTGCTTTTGCACAGTTTAGTAAAGAATCACTAACCCCATGTTTTCCTTCAGAATAAAATACTTGAGTTGGATATTTTAAAGCTTTTTGATTATATATTCCTTCTGGTGCATTTCTTAATGCTTTTTGTGCAGATTCTGTTGTTTGATCATTCATTTTATTTTTACCTCATAATTAATACTAATGATAAAAATTAGATATTTATAAATCTTACTATATATTACCACTTAACAGTGCTAATAAGAATCCCTTCTATTTTTTACTTTATCAACAAATCTTTCAAATTCATCTTTTTTACCTTTAGTTTTTTTATAAAAAAAGTAAATTAAAATTAAAAAAATCAATATGAAAAAAACTAAAACAATCCAAGTAAAATTAAAATTACTTTTTTCTTCAACAACAGTTTTAACAGTAGCATTATTCACAGTTGAATTTACTACATTTTTATTTTCAACAATAGGTTTAGTATTATCAAAAACTCTAACTTTCATAGGTATAGAAAAACCAACTCGTTCATCACTACTAAAAACTAAAGACCCATTATAACTTCCAGCAAAAAAATGAGAACTTCCATTTAAACTAAATAATAAAGTCTCACTTTTACCATTTTCTAAAAAATCAAGACTATTAGGTTGTAAATCAAAAATACCTTTAACATCTTTATTAAATAAATATTTAATATTATGTAAATCAATACCAGCATCATTACTAAGAATTATCTGACTAGGAGGATAATAATCTCCAACATTTAAATCTATATCAAGATTTTTAATAATTCTATCAGATAGAGTTTTCAAAACCAATCCATCATAATTAACTTCAGTTTTAATTACAGTTACATTATTAGTAACATTAGAAATACTAGTAAAATTAGCAATGTTTTTATTTTCAACAAAATCAGTTCTAAAAACCAAAAAAGGAATTTTATAACTACCACCAGAATAAACTATATTAATATCGCCAGTAAAATTACCTCCAGCTTTTCCAAATATAGAGGTTACAACATTAACATTTTTAGTACTTCCAGGAGCTAAATTAAATTCCTTAGCATCTAAATTAAAAAAATCACCAGATTTCTGTAAATTAATATTAACAATATCTTTACCTTTATTAGTAATAAATAAAGTAAAAGATGTTTCTTGTTTTGAAGTAATTTTAGATAAAAAATAAGCAGGTCTTACACTAACTATTTGAGTATCACCACTTACAACACTAATATTATTAAAAAAATTACTAACTTTAAAACCATTATCTTTAATATAATTAACATTAACCAATGCAATTTTATAATCTGCTTGATTTAATAATGGTAAATCAAAATAAAAATAATAGTTTTTATTATCAATATTAATAACATTTTTAGCTAGATTAAAAGACTTACCAGAATCATCTTGTAAAACTAAATTATTTATATCTAAATCTTTAGTAAGTGTTATGTTTTCAATAACAATATTTAATTGTACAGTTTCAAAAGACTTATAATTATCTTTTTGTAAATTAAAATTTATATCACTAGCATAAATAGGAAATAAAAATAAAACAAATACAATTAACCATAAAAATATTTTACAAGACATAATATGAATTAACCTTTAAGTAGTTTTTCAGCTTCTCTCATGGACTTTTCCAGTTCATCTTCTTCTTTAGATTTAGTTTTAAACTGAGTCATAGGTCTAACTGGTTGTGAAGGTCTACTAGTTCCAGGAGAACTTGGTCTTTGTTGAATTGGTCTAAATTCTGCTTGTCTTCTAAAGTCTTCAAAAGAAGGACCTTTAGGTTTTTTCTTAAATAAACCACCTAAATCTATTTTTCCACTTTTAATATACTTAATATAAAATAATACAACTAATCCTAATAACACTAAAATTACTAATAACCATATCCACCATGAACTACTTTCTTTAGGAGTTTCAGTAGGAGGAGTTTCTTCAACTGGAGTTACTTCTTCAGGTTTTTCAGCTGGAGTTTCTGTTTGTTTTTCATCAACTATACAACTAGTTGCACAAGATCCACCACAATCTATACCTTCTTCACCTTCATCTTTAATTCCATTTGCACATGCACAAGCTTTATCTGTTAAACATTCACTCTCAGCACAATCTAAAGCTCCATCTTGATCATCATCAATACCATTACCACATATTTCAGTTGAAGTTATTGGAACATCTCCACCACCAATAACTGATCTTGATAATTCTCCACCATGTAAAGCTATTAATGCCCATGAAGTTGCTTCTACATTATTTCCCCAACTTCCATCTTTACTAACTTTATCAGTTAAATAAGTATTAGCTCTAATTACAGCTTCAGCTTTATCACTTCCAGCCAAACTAAAACTAGCAACTGAAGTAGAAATTATATCTCCAAAACTTCCATCCCTAGGATTTTGAAGTTTAACTAAATCATTTATAAAAGAAGGTGCAACACTTCCAGATTTATATAAAATACGATTTAAAAATGCTAATGTAATTGTATCTTTATTTTTAGTAATAACCTGGCTCTCTAAATAAATATGTGTTCCAATATTTTCTAATGATAAACTTGAATCTTGAGTTATAGAACCAATTTCAACTAAAGCCCAAGTTGCATAAGCAGTACTCTCATAACTGCAAGCACTTCCTAATGACTGTGTACCAAAACAAGCATTTGCAACTTTTAATTGTATATTAGAAGCTGGATCACTTCTTTGAATAAAAAAAGTATTTTGATTTGGTTTGTAAATTAAAGTAACTATTGGATTTAAACTTGGATCACAACTAACATCTACTATAGGTTGAACACTAGATTTTAAACTAGGACTTAATTCATTTAAATTTATATAATATTGTCCAGAAGTATAACTTCCTTTTAAAAATTTAATTTTTTCTTCTTGAACTTCAAAAGTTTTATTACTTCCTTTAGCTGAAAATTGACAAGTTCCATTATTATTACTGCTAGCTTTCAAAACTATCTGCCACTCTCCACTATTTATTCCAGGCATCCTAGAATTTTTTAACCATTCAACTTCTTTAGTAATAGTTTGTCCTGATAATGCAAGAGCCAATGTTGCTAAAGCTGTATCTTTAACTTTACAACCACCACTAGGCCAGCAACCATTAACACGATCTTCTTTATCTTTCAAAGCTTCAACTAAACCTTTCATATTACTATTTGAACCTTGAATTAAAGCAATTGTTGATAATGCTCTTTTATCAACATCTGGAAAAGAAACATTTTTCACATTATTATAAAGCCATAAATAAGATTTTGCTTGATCAAATCCTTGAGATTGTGGAATTGGTTGAATAACAGTATCAGTATTTTCAGTTTCATTAGCTGCAAAAACTATAAATGTAGATAAAATTAAACTTAATATTAGAATTATAGAGAATACTAGCTTACCACCCCTTTCCATGGTTTTATTTAGAGCAATTGATTTATAAAGATTTCTAATTAATATTAATTTATGCTGCCTAATAGCCTATTAAAATACAATCCCAAATTATTTGCAAGGGGAAAAAGAGGATTAATTTATACATTTAAAAAAAATGAAAAAATAATAGCTGTAAAAATCAAAAATCCTGAGTCTAAAGCAGAAAATAGAATTGAAAATGAAATTAATTTTCTTAAAATATTAAATAAATATAAAATTGGTCCTAAATTATTAGATCATGGGTCTGATTATTTTTGTTATGAATTTATTAATGGGATTACATTAAAAGAATTTCTAAAAACAAAAAAATTAAATTATAAAATAATTAACGAAATATTAAATCAGTGTAAAAAATTAGATGAATTAAAAATAAATAAAAAAGAAATGCATAAACCATTAAAAAATATAATAATTAGAAAAAATAAACCCATTTTATTAGATTTTGAACGTTGTCACTATACTATAAGACCGAAAAATTTAAATCAATTTAAACAATTTTTAAAAAGGTTAGAATGCCATACGGAATAGAAGAAGCAAATAATAAAATAATAAAAGAGCTTAGTAGTAATTTGATTAAAATAGAAGAATATCAAAATAAAAGATTAAAAAAAATAAATGCTTTAATAAAAAATTTAAAAGATATTAAAGAAAGAGAATATGATAATCAATTTTTCCTTGAATATATAACAAGCATAGACGATAATATTAAATTTCTTGAAATTATAAAAAATATAGATAATGTTCAAAATAAAAGATTAATAATAGGAAAAATTGATGAATATATATTAAAAATAGTAGGAAAAATTGATGAATGGTTAGAATTAATAAAAATAAAAAGTGAAGAAGTTCATTTTGGTAACAAATATTTAAAAGGAATAAAAATACATCAATTAAAAACAAGATTCTATGCAAGAATAAAAGAATTTAATCCTGATTATACAATGGTTATTAAACACCCAATAAATGAATTACAAGCTAAAATCCAAAGAGGAAGAACAGATCAAGAATTATTAAAATTAGATATTAAAGATCCAATAACTGGAGGAAGGTCTATTAGAAAATATGACAATGTTGAATTACCTGGATCACTATTAACTATAACTCAAGGGCATCATAGAGTTTATGAACTTTATAGAAGGTATTTACAAGGAAGAATTAATGGAGATATTGAAGTAGAAATAATTATAGATAAAAAATTTATATAGATTGAATTTTATGATAAAAAGGTTGTAAACTTAAAAATTCTTCATCACAAAAACCATCTTTAGGAAATACTTCATTAAATTCAGAAATGTTTTTTATGCCTAGATTAGAGAGTGTTTTTGACAAATGAATAAAAGAATTTTCAGCAGGATAATAACCATTAGACCTATTATTACAATATTGGACACCCCATCCTGATCCAGAATTTATAAATTCTATTTCTCCTGCAGTTAAAACTTTCTTGCCTTGCGCAGCATAAACATGTTCATCAAATAATCCACCAATGAAAAAATTTCCTTCTTCATCTATAACATAAGTCTGAGGTCTATCAAAACCATGTTCAATTAAAATATAAAGATTATCATCTAATTTCTTTAAATCATCAACTAAAATTCTTCCTTCAATATTTAAGGCCCTATCATATAAATCTAAAGGACCAACATAAGAATAAAGAAAACTATTATTTAAGTCACAAGAAGCATAAGCTCTTAGAGCTAAATTTCCTAAGTCATTAGAATCTCCTGTATGCTCTTTTAAAAAACATATTGCTCTTGGATCTGCTAAAGCTTCCAAAGCTAAAAAAACTCTTTTTTTTAATTCATAGCCTGTATGTTTAAAATAATTAATTAATGGAAAAGTAAATCTACTATCTAAACTTTGACCCATAGCAATTAAAGCATCTCCCCTAACATGCAAATCAGAATCACAAGCTAATTTAATTAAAGGGTCATAGATATTTCTATTTTTAGACAAAGCCAAACACTTTGCAGAACTAGATCTAACATAACCTTCTCCATCAGAAATTAAAGATAAAACAAATTCAAGATTACCACTATTTTGAAAATAACTAACTAATGCATCTCCTCTTTTTTGAGGACAATTTTTAGAATCTAAAATATAAGCTCTTTCATCTTCCATAACTACTAAATAGTAGGTTCAAATTTATAAAACTTCCCATTCATTTTTTTTGTTGTTTAGAGTCAATTCTAGACCTCTTTAAAGCATAGTTTACAGGGTTCTTACATATATTACAAATACCTTCTTCACATTTAATTCCCATTGTTTTATAGTAACCAGAATTATCACAATTTGGAGGTAATATAACTTTTTTCTGTCTTTTAAACCAACTAACTTGAGCTTTAATATATCCATCTCTCATTGGCTCATAATTTTTCTTATTCCATTCTAATAAAAATTTCTCAATATCATCCAAGTTCCAACCCATATTTTGTAAAAAACCAATTAAAACAAAGACTCCTCTTTTTCTTCCATCTTCTGGAACACCAGTCATTAATTTTAAAATACAAGGAGGAAAATAATCTGCTTTAATAGCAGTTTTAGGTAATTCAAAATTTTTCTCAAATACAACTTTTTTCTCTTCTACATAATTAGTATTTTTCTTAACCCAATCAAAAGCTTGTATTAATAATTCTTTAGCTTCATCTTTTATAACATTCTCAGAATCTAAAAATTTTAAATCAAACTTCACATTCTCAATTTTAGCATTTTCAATATTAAATTCCTTAATTGATTTTATAGGAATACTAACCAAACCAGATTTTTCATTAATAGAATAAACACATCTAAATAAATGTCTAGAAGAAATTAAAACACTATCAATATCTACTAATTTAAATGGATCTAGTTTACCTTTTACCAAAACATCACTGACATTTTTTCCAACGCTTTTAGCAGCATCCTCAAGTTTATAATTTTCTAAAATCTTAGTACTTAAAAATTCTCTAGTCATATCTTTTAAATATTCAGAAATAACTCTAACTCCATCTGGAAAATAATCTTTAATTCCCACATTATTGACTTCTTTAGGAAAAGCTTCAAATGGAACAGCAATATGTAAGCCGTGGTTACCTGAAAATTTTTGGGAATAATTTTTTACACCATGAAACTTTAAAGCCTCAACAAGAAGTTCACCAGCAAATAAACTAAATTGTAAATTTTTACTATCAAGATCTAAAATAAGATCCCATCCAATTCGCATTTCATCCAATTGTTTTTTTGTAAAGCCTCCTCCTTCTAACATCATTGGATCTTTCCATCTTTCTTCACTAATATGAAAAGAAGTAATTCCTTGTCTAACTAAATCTTTAATATCACCTTCAAAATTTATTATTTCAGGCCTTCTACCCCTAATCTGTCCAAACCAGACTTGTACTTCTCTATCTTTAGACAATCTAAGAAATTCTTTTTGTACTTCTTTCTGAGAATAATATTCTTTGATATTCATAAATAAAACATAATTAATTTCTTTATAAAATTATATTACTAAACTTTGTAACTTATTGAATACATATTTTATATAACAATATTTAAAAAAGAAAGAGTTAAATATAAGATTATCTTACTATAAGATAATAAGGAATAGGGAGGTAAGGAAATGGTAGTAGAAACAACTAAAATGTCATCTAAAGGGCAGATAGTAATACCAAAAGGTCTAAGGGAACACTTAGGTATAGAAGAAGGTATAATATTTGCTATTATGGGAAGCGACGATACAATAATTTTAAAGAAATTAGAAACACCTTCAAAAGAAGACCTAATTAAAAACCTAGAAAAGATAGCAAAAGAAGGTAGAAAAAGAGCTGAAAAATTAGGAATAAAAGAATCTGATGTTAAAAATATGATTCATAAATTAAGGAAAAAATAGATGAAAATTACTGTAGATACAAATTTTCTCATTTCAGCTACTCAATGGGATAATAGTGTCGCTCATAAACTATTAATAAAATTAGTTAAATCTAATGTAGAAATATTTACTACAAAAGAAATCATAAATGAATTTAGTAAAGTTCTAACAAGAGATTTCAAATACAATGAAAAAGAAATAAACTCAATTATTGAACAGATTATTATGTTTTTAATTTTAGTAGAACCAACAGAAAAAGTAAATATAGTAAAAGATGATCTAGATGACAATAAAATTATAGAATGTGCAATATCTTCTAATTCAAGTTGTATTCTAACTTATGATAAACACTTACTAAATATTAAAGATTATAAAGAAATTAAAATAATAACTCCTGAAGAAATGTTAAAGATAATTTAAAAAATAAAAATTCAAACAATTGGTTGTAAGGGTGCATCTGCTACACAACACCATATTCCAGTAGTACGGGTCCATTGAAGAGCAGAAGAACCATATTCATCTGAACAACTCTCACTTCCAAATTTCACGCCAACTCCATCAGAAAAGACTATTGGAGAATATTTTCCTAAACCAAATAAATCTGCAGACCTTGTTATATATTCATAAGTTCTAAAATCATAAACAACACGACTAATGCAATCACTAGCATTTAAGAAACGGTTCTTAATATTTTCTAAGGTATATGCTACAGGAACATAACTTTTACCTTCAATAGTTTTATAGTTATTATTAAAATAATTACAAACATCACTACCTGTCATATTTCCTCTTTGTGCAAAAAGCATTAGTGAATCCGCTTCATCAGTATAAATACATGCAGGAAGACTTCCATTATTATTTTGATTATAATTTTGATTATAATTATCACCTTGATTATCTTTAAGATCGCACACTTTAATTATCGCACGATTTTGAGTTTCATCATTATCATTACTAAAAACATTAAGAACTTGAACTCTTACACCATTAATTATTGCTTTTATCTCTCCTTCATCAATAGCTTCTGTATTTCCATCTAAACTAACTAAAGCTTTACCTTCTCCTACACCTTCTAACTTAAAAGTACCAACTTTAGTATTTATACTATCTCCAAGTGTTAAACTTAAAGAAATGCCATCACAAATTTGAGGATTTTCAGGCACATTGTCATCTCCGAAATTAAGAAGTCCAAAAAAACCACCACGAGTTTGTGCAGCTTCATCAGTAACATACCCAGTAAGAATATTACCAGAATAAAATCCTACAGAAAAAACAACAGCAACAAGAATTAAACCAATAACAACACCAATCCACAAACCTCTTTCCATAAAAACTTTCAGTATTAAAGATATATATATATCGTTACTTCTAAATAGAAATAAATTACCATATTTTAAAGATACAATTCAATCATATCTTACCCATAAAAAAATAATTCATTTTATGTTCAGCATAAATTAACAAAAAGTATTTGGGAAACCATTATTTTCTGTAAAAGAAATGAAAAAACGATTAAGTAAATTAGAAACCCATCCAAAAAGACCTACAATTGTTGCATATGAAAATGGCACAATGAAGGTTTACCTCATCTTTTAAAATATAAAAATATCAAACTAAAGAAACATAAAATTCAACACCATTTTCAGTTATTTTAACAACTTCAATATTAATTCCATTAATAATCATATTACTATTTAAGTAAACAATTTCATAATTGCCTTCAACATTTAACAAAGCACTATTGTTATTAATTCCTTCTAATTTAATTGTTTTTAATCCAAAACCTAAAGCTTGATTAAGACTTAAATTAGCAAATTCTCTTTTTACTGGAGTAAAAGAAGATGGAGCAGACAATGTCTTGATTTTGGTTTTAGGAGAATTGCATATTGTAAATACAACAACAGTACTTCCAGTCTTATTTAATCCATCATAGATATCTCTTAAATAAATATCTACATTATTAATTGTTCTAGTTTTTCCTAAACTAATTTCTCCGCTTCCATCTAAAACACTCTTTTTACCATCTAGACCCTTCAATTGTATTTTAAAAGAAGCACTGTCATTAGTAACTTGATCTAAAATTAAATTAGCATATTTTACAGAATCATATAAAAGGATTTGGACTTGATAATCTTGACCATATCTTAAAACTAATTTATCTCCATCACACTGATCAATTCTTTCCTCTCCATTTAAATTACTTAGTTGATTAAGAGTAAAATGGCCTGTAAAGTTCTTTCCAAAATAAAATACCATAGAAAAGACAGCTAAAAAGACCAATGCAATAAAAATACCTATCAAAAAATTTCTTTTCATATATAATCTAGACAATAAGAAATATATAAATTTATTCTAATTTTTCTTCCCTCATACTTTCAAATTCCTGCTGCAATGAATTTAATTGTATAGAATTTCTTTCCATTTCTTCTCTAAGTTGTTCTAAAACTAAAGTAACCTCTTCTAATTGTTTAGCTACAGTTTCTCTAGCTTCATCTAAAGTTTTTTCAACACATATATTATTCCCAACATTCATAATAACTGTAGAATTATCTTTAATTTCTCCTTTTAAAAAAATTCCAGAACCAAAAGGAATTAAAGTTTCTTGATTAGTTTTAATTTTAGTTAATTGTTCAAGGCCTTGATCTAAGGAATTAAGATCAACAATATGTTTATCAAGAGCAGAAATATTTTGTTGCAATTGTTGTAATTGCTGCATCAAAAATTGATACTCCATATATTTTTCTTTATAATCCATATTTACTTCTTAGCTTTAGTTTTCTTCTCTTCCAAAGGTTTAGATTTCATTTGAGACTTTCTAATTTGTTTAGGTTTTTCTTTTTTCTCTTTAGTTTTACCTTTTTCAATTTCTTTAATTTTAAAACCTAAGTCTTTCAAACCTTTTCTAACATCTTCACTAGAAGCACTTTTTTTTAATTTAACTTTTCTATTTAAGAATTCTAAATGATTAAAATTACATTTTCTTCTTCTAGTTTCTCCATCTATCATAACATAACCATCTTTTAAAATTTCAACAACAATACAAAGACCACCAGCATCTCTTCCAGCAATTTTCATTGCAACATCTCCAACTTCTACCATTTTAAACCACCAACTTCCTAGCTTTTTCAACCATTAATTTTCTCATACATTTGCTGCATAAAACTCCACCATATGGTCTTTCAGGTCTTCTTTGAGTTTTAGAAAGTTTTCTCAAAGTAGTTGAAGTTCCTATAGACATTCCTTTTAAAGTTTCTCCACATTGACCGCATTGTGGTTTACCATAAGTTTTATTCTCATAATGAATAACTAATCTTCCACCTGGTGTTTTAACACTAACTCTTCTATTTTTTCTTGATCTAAATCTCGGTGCTACCATAATATCCTCCTAATAAACTTTCATGACCTTCCTTAATATCATACTAAAGACAATTGAAAATATAATATAAGTCCAAATGCCTCCTAGACCTAAAAAGACAGCTCCCAAAGGTTCATAAGTCTTTCTTATCCATATAAAAACAAAAGCAAAGGGAATCAAAGTAGCAATCATAGGTTTAATACTTTGTTTATATTGGAGTTTCATAATTTCAAAATTCTCTTTTGCCATTTTAGAATTTAATTCAGCCATTTTTTTAGGATCATTTTTATATTTTTTAAAATCCTCTCTCATTGAACTTGATTTTTCTCTTAAAGATTTTAATAATATTTGATCAGTTAAATATTTCCAAGCTAAAGTACTAATCATAGATAAAACAAATGATATAAAAATTATTCCAAGTAAAGGGCTAACTACTAATGCCCATCCAAATAAAAAATCAAATATATTATTTATTACTTCTACCATTTATCCCCCCATCATTTTTCTCATAGCAGGATGCATATCAACCATGTGCTGCTTTGCTATATCTTCATATAATTTATATATAATCATTACAGTTAATAATATTCCTGTTCCTCTAGATAAAGCTCCAAGTAAATCAGCACTTGCAGCAATTATTCCAATAAATAAACCACCCATAATTGTTAATGGAAAAATATATCTTTGTAAAACTTTTTCTAAAATTCTTTCATCAGTTCTAAAACCAGCAATATGTAAACCTGCTGCTCTTATTTGTTTAGCTTGATTAGCAGCATCCATTCCAGAAGTCTGCACCCAAAATATTGAAAAAACAACTGAACCTAGAGCTAAAATAATTATATAAGTTAAAGCTTTAATAATATCTAACCAAACAAAAGATCCTGTCAATATATTAGTTACAATATGTGGTCCACTTAACCAGCCTGCTAAACTTAAAGCAGCATTAGAACTAATTATTCCTTTAGCTTCTAAAAAAGTAGTACCTAATTGAATATTAGCCAATAATGCAGCAATTAAAATAACAGGAATATTACTAGTATATAAAAAATTCAAAGGCCACCTAACTCCATATCCACTAACTCTTCCAAAACTTAATGGAATTTCTACTTTCATAGCTTGAGCATAAACTGAAATTACAAAAACAACCAAAGTAGCAATTACACCAACAATTGCAATCAAAGCGGCTTGAGGAGCTCCGCTTAATAATGAAGTAAAAAATACTAAAATTGCACCAACAGCAGGTTGTCCAGAACCAAAAGCTAATTGACCTAAAGTATTCAAAGGACTAAAAGCCCTAATAAATATTTCAGAAGCAACACCAGCTGCAATAAATAAACTAACACCAGAACCAAATCCCCATTTACTTATAACTTGATCCATATACAACACAAGTAAACCACCAATTATTAATTGAATTATTAATATTAATTGAAAACTAAAATAAGCAGGAGTTCCAGCTAAAGAAGGATTTGGAGCTAAACCTCCAAGCATAACATAAACTATCGCTTCAAATAAAATAAAAAATATAGTAACTAATTTTTGTAAATTTTGAAAAAAAGATTTTCCTTCATCTGTACTTAAATCTACTTTAATAATAGAAGCTCCAACTAAAAGTTGAAGTACAATAGATGAAGTAACAATAGGCCCAATACCTAAACTAAGTATAGAACCAAAACTTGCACCAAGAATAATTGATAACTCTCTAAATCTACTTAAAGAATTTGCTCCTAAACCATATAAAGGAACAACAGATAAAATATAAAAAGCAATTAAGACTAACAAACTCCAAATTAATTTCTCTTTAAAACCTAATTTTTTCTGCTCAGGTTTTTTAACTTCAGGTATAAAAGAAACAATATTATTTATTAGAGACATCTTCCTTTACTATAATGCCCCCTTTATCTTCAACTTTTTTTGATGCTAATGCAGAAACAAGTTTTGCATTAACTTTTAATTTAACATCTAATTTTCCACCACCAAGTAATTTTTGATATCCTAATTTCTCTAAATCAACA
>JAHFKB010000012.1 GCA_023245565.1 archaeon | reverse complement strand
AAAAAGAAATTGAAGAAATATATTCTAAAAAAGGATTCAAAGGAAAAATTCTAAGAGAACTAGTCAAACATATTACCTCTCATAAAGATTTATGGATAGAGACTTTACTTTCAGAAAAACACAAAATTTCAAAAAACGAATTTGAACATCCAATAAAAAGTGCTTGGATAGTTGGATTCTCAACAATTATAGGAAGTTTAATTCCATTATTTCCTTTTTTTATTTTTAATGTTAAAACAGGAATTATCATATCTTTAGTTTTAGCTGCTATTATTTTATTTATTGTTGGTGCATTAAAAGCAAAATTAAGTATTGGTTCTTGGAAAAGAAGTGGAATTGAATTAATGACTATTGGTTTACTTGCTGCACTTCTAGGTTATGGAATTGGTTTTTTGCTAAAACTCAATGGTATGGCTTAAATATATAATACAATATAAATAAAAAAGTTTAGATATATTTAAAGATTTATTCCTTCTTTACATAATTATGGGAAATGTAATTATGGTTAATCAATGTTTAGCTCTTTTAGAAAATGCAAGAAATTTACGTAAAGATCCTAGAATTATAGAATATCATAAATCACATAAACGTGATAATACTTTAAGTTCTTATAAGTTAGCTCTAAAAAATATCTTAATTTATGCAACTAGAAATAAATATATTACAGAAGACCAAAGTAATTACATTAATCGTGCATTAAGTTTTTATGAATCTATAAAAGTATTAAATGCAAGTTTAGAACCGAGTTTTGATAATTTATTAGTAAATAGTTTAGAAAGATTAGTTGCTTTTGCTGATAGTACAGGTATTAAAGAACAAGACATAATTGAGAAAAAACTTATTGTAAGAGAAAGAATTGGACAAATTAAAGAAGGAGAATATTTTTGGAATCAGCACCTTAAACATGGAGAACTTCTTATAATTAAATTAAAAACAAAAAATTTTCCAATAAATGAAGAATTAGAAGAAGTTATTACAAATTATATAAATAGATTAGTTCCAAGAGGTAAATGAAATTGCAAGAAGAAAGATTCAAAGAAGAATTAAAGATTAATTAAAGTCCTAATCCATTAATTATTTCTTCTTTATTAAATTCTTTAAGATCTTCAGGGTTTTGTCCAACACCCAAATATAAAATTGGTTTTTTAGTTACATAAGAAACAGAAACCATAGCCCCGCCTTTCTCATCAACATCTGCTTTAGATAAAATAATACCATCAATATTTATAATTTTATTAAATTCATTAGCTTGTTCTGTGCAATCATTTCCAGTAATTGATTCTCCAATAAATAATTTTAAATCAGGTTTTGAAACTCTAACAATTTTCTCCATCTCTCTCATTAAATCTTTATTATTATTTAATCTTCCAGCAGTATCAATTAAAACAACATCAATTCCATGAGCTTCTGCATATTTTATTGAATCAAAAGCAACAGCAGCAGGATCACTTCCATAATCATGTGCAATAACTTTTAAATTTAATTTACTTCCCCATTCTTTTAATTGTTGAATAGCAGCAGCTCTAAAAGTATCTCCAGCAGCAAGAACAACAGATTTTTTATTTTTTTGTAATAAATAAGCAAATTTTCCTATAGTAGTTGTTTTACCAGAACCATTTATTCCAACAAAACAAATCACATAAGGTTTTTTAGTTTTAACTCTTTCTAAAATATTAAAACTTTCAATATTAAATAAATCTTGAATACTTAATTTTAAAGAATTTTTAACCTCTTCTTCAACTTGTCCTCTTTTAATTGGTTTATCAACAATATTTTTCTTCATATCTTCTTTTATTTTTTCTACAACTTCAAATGCAACATTATTTTCAAGTAAAGCTAATTCTAATTCATAAAATATTTCATTAAACTTATCTTCAGAAATTTTAGTATTTATTATTTTCTCTTTTATACTACTAAAGAAACCTTTTTTCTCTTCTTGCTTTTCCTCAATAATAGGTTCTTCAACTTTAATTTCTTCTATTGGTTTTTCTTCTTGTTTTTTACCACTAAACTTATCTTTAAGTTTAGAAAAAAATCCTTTTTTCTCCTCAACAACAATATCTTCTATAATTGGAACTTCAACTTCTTTTATTAATAAAAAATTCCATCCAGGTTGCCAAGCTTTTTTCAATCTCCAATCTTGTTTAATTGCCTGTTCCCAAGTTTTTTCATTTAACAAAACTTCTAAAGCTAATTGTGGTGCTTTATGTGCAATAATTGCAATATTTTTCCCATTATATTTGATTAATATTTCATTTAAAAATAATGCAATTCTTTTTTCAACTTCTTTTAAACTCTCACCAGAAGGAAATTTCTTATGAATATGTTTACTATAATCTACATTATCTTCACTAGCTTGATTTAAATCTCCATAATCACATTCTCTTAATCTTTTATCTTCTATGATTTTAATTTTAGAATCTTTCCAAGTTAATTTTGCTGAATCAACTGCTCTTTTTAAATCTGAAGTAAAAACAACATCAAAGTCTTTTACATTTATTTTATCTTTAAGTTCAATAGCTTGTTTTTTCCCTAATTCTGATAATTCTCCATCTGCTTGCCCAGTAGAAATTCCATTTTCATTATCTAAAGTTGTTCCATGAACAAAATAAACAATTTTCACACCTTCAATTTTAGGTTTAGAAATTTCTTGTTCTATGATTTCTTCTTCAGGTTTATTTTTATGATCTTGACTTTTAGACTTTTTCTTATCTTTTTTTAATTCTTTAGTTTTTTCTGGTTTATCTTTCTTAGTCTCTTCTTTTTTAGAAGTCTTTACTTCTTCTATTTCTTCTGGAGATTCTTCCTCTACTTTCTTGCTTATCTTAGAGATTGCACTTTTTAGCTTATCTTTTAAAAAATTAAACATATAATTAAGGTTCTATAAATATTTAAAAGCCTTTTTATAATGATATTAGTTCAAGAATATGGATAATTTTTTTACTAACATTGTAGCATAAGAACCTTTAGATAAAAAGAATTTTAATTCTAATTTTAACTTACTTTTATTTAATTCATCTTTCAACCATTTACATTCAATGTCTTTTACTTCAATAAAAGCAGCCCTATTAACACTTTCAGTAATTAACTCAGGAATTTCTTTAATTATAAAGTCTTGTTTAGTTATATTTTCATCTTTCATAATTTTATCAATTATCTTATCTTCTTCAATATCAAAATTAACTATAGGTATTTGAAAATTTTTAACTTTATCTTTAGTAAAAATTAACTCTTCAAATTTAGAATTATATTTTCCTATATTTTTCTCTTTCTTAAGTAATTCTTTTAAAGTTTTATTCCATAAATAAGATTGATAACTTGAAATATAAAATCTTAATAATCTTCTTTGCTGTTTTCTAATAGCTCCAATATAATCATTACCATTAACACTTAGCTTTAATAATTTACAAGTCTCTTTAAAATCTTTTTTTAATATAGATTTACCAACTAAATGTGTATTTAATTTATTTCCAAATCTTTGCTCATCAAAATAATTTTCTAATTGTAAATATTTAGGTAATTTAACCTCTTTATTTAAATCTCTTATAATAATTGTAAATTTATTTCCTTTTAAATCTCCTAAATTAATTCTATTTGTTGAATAACCAATAAATTCTAATTTAGCACCATTAACCTTTGCTCTTTCTATCCTATCTTTATTTATTTTATATATAGAAATATATTGAGTTGTAATAGCTTGTTTATCTTTATTCCCTGCAAAACCTATAAATTTAGATTTAGTTCCTAATGCTCTGCTTAAAGCTTCTATAATTTTAAAAGATTCCCAGTCTTTCTTAATTAATTTCCAAATAGAATAATCTGATAAAACTTCATTTAGTTTTAATTCTATAATTTCTTCAACTATAAAATCTTCAGGAATTTGCTTTAACTTCATAGTAATTCAATTTTGATAAGACATATAAAGTTATTTCTATTATTATTTTTTTATGACAACGGTAGCTAGAATTAGTTGGTTAGAAATTGATAAATATTATAATTTATTAAGATCGCAGAAAAAAGATTCAAAAATTTGGGAATTTTTAGAAAAATATCCAATATCAAGAAATGATTTTAAAGAATTAGTTAAACGTGGTTGGAAGGTTAGTAAAGAATTAGAATATGACTTTGGCAGGTTAGATAGGAAAAATTTAAAAATCTTAATAAGAAAAGATCTAATTCCAGGATATGAAAGAGATGTAACATTATTTCATGAAATAGGCCACATATTTTATGAAAATATAGATAATTCTTTGAGTGAAAGTGAAAATGAAATAATTGTAGAGTGGACAGCAAGAAAAGCAAGAACTAATCACATATTATTAAGAAATGCAATAAATTGTTTTGGTTTAGAGCCAGCAATATATGACCTCCCAAGTTGTAGAGCATATACAAAAATAAGAAGTAAAAGTTTAGAAAATATATTTACAAAAACAATGATGGAAGATTTAGTCATAAATTAATAATATAAACAAACTTTAAATACCAAACAATTTTAGAAATTTCATGGTGAAAGTATTTGTTATTCTTGATGGAATAGGTGATAGATCTTGTAAAGTATTTAATGGAGCAACACCTTTAGAAGCAGCTAAAACTAAAAATCTAGATTATTTTGCATCTAAAAGTAATGGTGGTTATGTTTACACAGTAAATGAACAAATTGCTCCTGAAAGTGATGAAGCAATTCTAGCTTTATTAGGATATGATCCAAATAAATATTATTATGGTCGTGGTCCATTAGAAGCTTATGGTGCAGGTTTAGAATTCAAAGAAGGTTATCTAGCTTTAAGAACAAATTTCTCAACAGTTGAAAATGATAGATTAATAGATAGAAGAGTTGGAAGAAGTTTAACAACAAAAGAATCTCAAGAATTAGCAAAGGCAATTAATGAAAATGTAAAATTAGATTTTCCATTTGAATTTAAAGCAACAGTAGGACATAGGGGTGTTCTAGTTTTCAAAGGAGAATTTTCAGATAATATAAGTAATGTAGATCCAGCATATAAAAAAATTGGTAAGTTTGGGGTTGCAACAACATCTAATTTAGATAAATTACAAGAATGCAGACCCTTAGATCCAAATAAAAATACAAAATTAACAGCTAATTTAATTAATGAATTTGTAAAAAAATCTCATGAAGTTCTAAAAAATCATCCAATAAATCAAAAAAGAAAAAGTAAATACTTATTATCAGCAAACATAATAGTTCCAAGAGATGCAGGCACAATATTACCAGAACTTCCTAAGAAAAATAATTGGGCTGCTGTTGTTTCAATGCCCTTAGAAATAGGAATAACAAAATTATCTGGAATGCATGTTTTAAAATTTGAATATCCAGAAATGAAAACCAATGATGTGTACTCTAATCTATTAAAAGGATTAAAAACAACAATTAAATTTAGTATCAAAGCAATTAAAGAAAATAAATATAATAATTATCTTATTCATTTTAAAGAAACAGATATTCCTGGTCATGATAATAAACCATTAGAAAAGAAAAAAATGATTGAATTAATAGATAAAAAGTTCTTCAAATTTTTAAGAAATAAAGTTCAGGATCTAGAATTAGTTGTTACAGGGGATCATGCTAGTCCTTGTGAATTAAAATCTCATGCAGCTGATCCAGTTCCTTTAATACATTATAATGAAAAAATAAAAAAAGATGATGATGTTCAAAGATTTACAGAACATGAATGTATAGAAAATGGTTCTTATGGAAAATTATTAGGAAAGAATGTTCTTAAAAAAGTAGGATTTGATTAATTATTTAGAATATCCACCTTTTTGCATTTCCCATAATTTCCTATACATTCCAGGTTTCTTAATTAATTCTTTATGTGTATCAATTTCTATTATTTTACCTTTATCCATAACAACAATAATATCTGCTTTCATTATAGTAGACAACCTATGTGCAATAATAATAGAAGTTCTTCCTTTCATTAAAACTTCTAAAGCTTTTTGTATTTCATGTTCTGTTTCAGAATCTAATGCAGAAGTTGCTTCATCTAAAACTAAAACTTTCTTATCTGCAAGTAATGCCCTAGCAATAGAGACTCTTTGTTTTTCTCCACCAGATAATTTAATACCTCTTTCACCAACAATAGTATTTTCTTTACTAGGAAGTCTATTAACTAATTTATCCAATTGTGCAAACTTCATAGCTCTAAATACTTCTTCTCTTGTAGAATTTGGATTTGAAAATTTAATATTATTATAAATTGTATCATCAAATAAAATACATTCTTGTGGAACAATGCTTAATTCAGATCTTAAACTTTCTTGTTTAAAATTTTTAATGTTTTCATCATCTACTAAAATTTCTCCATTATTAACATCATAAAATCTATACAATAATTTAATTAAAGTAGATTTACCTGCACCAGAAGGCCCAACTAAAGCAACTTTCTTATTCTCAGGTACAACCAAATTAAAATTTTTTAAAATAACTCTATTTTTATAACTAAAATCTACATTTTTAAATTCAATAAATCCTTTTTTAATTTTTAAATTCTTAGCATTAACAACATCTTTAATTTCATTTTTTATTTTATCATATTCAAATAAAGCTTTAAAGTCAGCATTAGCTCTATAAAAATCTCTAATTCCAACAGTAAAACCCCATAAAGCACTAACCAAACCACCATATACACTATAAATAAACACTAAAGTACCTAAACTTATTCTACCATGTAAAAATCCAACTAATGGAAAATAAATTAAGAAAAATAATCCTAAAGATCCTATAAAAGATAAACCAGAATCTTGCCAATTACCATACCACCAGGCTTTTCTTATTGCTTCTTTAGTTTTTGTAGCAATATTAGCAAATCTATTTTTAACATTATCTTCTTTTCCAAAATATTTGATTGATTCTACATTTGTAAATATATCACTAATATTTGATTTTTCAAAATCTTCTGCATCATTTGCAATAATTGTTGAACTTTGCTGTAAATAATTTATATAAATAGCATACAAAATAAATACAGTTGAAGTAATTAATACTATTAAAGCACTAATTTTATCAAAGTAAAATATTGAAGCAAAAGCTATTATACCTTGAAATATTAAAGGAGCAAAATTAAAAACAGTAAGATCAGTTAATCTTTCAATAGAATTACTACCACGAATTAATTTTGAAATTAAACCACCAGTCTTATGGCTAGAGTGGAAATTATGAGATAAATGTAATATATGATCAAAAAACTTTTTCTTTAGATCAAACATCATATTACACTCTAATATTGCAAGTAAATGAAGTGTTACCCATCTTAAAATTGCCTTTGTTAAAATAGCAATTAAATAAATTGATCCTATAATTAATAAGATTTTTACAAAAGCTTCATAACTTAAAATACCTTCTGTAAATAAAGGACCCTTATCAACTATAATTTTAAAAAGATATTTATCTATTACATTTATTCCTTCTGCAATAAAAGTTAGAATTAATATTAGTATAAAAATACCTTTATACTTTTTTACAAAATTTATATAGGTTTTAATTGTGCCTAGATAATCTATTTTTTCTGATTTATTACTCATTTTCGTTACCTTTATATATTTTCTTTACCATTAAATTATTAATAATGCGGCGATCATACTATAAATTAACTAATTATACACCAAAAAAGATGTATGAACTTTCTTACATAGATGAAGACCTTGACTTATGCCGTGACTATGATGACGCCTCAAAATAAAATATTTAAGTGTTTCTATCCATTTACAAGTGAATAAATAATATATTTTGTTCTATATAGGAATATAATAAACCTATTGTTCAGAAAATATAAAACTTTAAATTTAGTATAAAAATATTAAAAACATGTCTGAAGATAGTATAATAACATATGAGAAACTTTATGAAGTTTTAAGATTAGAAAAGTACAAAAAAGAGCTTCAAAAGCTAGAACCTGGCTTCTTTAATAAAGTTGTAAGATATCTAGATGAAAAAAAATCAATATTGCAAAATCAAGAAAGTAAAGACTCTATTTTTGCGTCTCAAAGTATTACTAAAACAAAAAGACAATTAGAAAACACTAAAATGATTCTTAAAGAATTATATGAAAGAAGAGAAGCTAAAATAATTCAAATGGCATTATTTAATTCTAGAACTAGTGAAAAATCTAATGAAACTGATGCTTTATTAGATGAAGAAATAAAATTCTATAAAAGTTTATTGTCTTTATTTAATAATTATAAAACTGGAATTTTAGACAACATTTTAAATTGTAAAATACCTTTAGTTGTTAATAATATAATAAATAAAGAAACTCCAAATGAAAAAATAAATAGATTAGTAAGGTTTTTACATCCAGTTCCACAATTTATTGGAGAAGATATGCAAGTTTATGGTCCTTTTGAATCTGAAGACATAGCTAATTTGCCTCAAAAAGTTTCTGAAATTCTAATAAAAAATAATAGGGTTGAAGAAGTTTAAATTATCTTGTCACAGAACTAGCAGCTTTTAATAAAGCAGGAAGTAGTTCTTGTAATTCTTGATAAGCAATTTTTGCTCTTTGTGCTTTCGCTCTAATTTTTTCGTGCTTACTAGATTCAATTTGTTTTATTGTATTATTTATTCTTGTTCTCCAAGTTTGATTAATTAATTCACTAGATACTTTTACAATATCTTCTACATATTCATTTTTTACTATTCCTTGTTTAAATATATCTATTTTTGAATCACCATCTCTAGCAGGATTATTATTTATAATATTAATTATAAAACCAATTCCTTTTCCAAGACTCATAGAAAATGGAAGACCAAGCTCTAAAAAAGAATCAGACCTAAGATCATATTTACTTATTTGAATTAAAATTTTTAAATTAGCACCAATAACAGCTAGATCATTTATTGTATAAGGTTTATTTCTTTTTAAAAAATCAAAAAATCCCATGAAATTTTATTAATTAATTTATATAAAAAACTATCTTTTAACATTTTATATCTCAAAAACTTTATAAAGCCTATAAAATTTCTGAATTCTATGAAATTACCAAAAATAACAAAACGTTATTGTCCTAAGTGTAAGAAATCCACTGAACAAAAAATAGAATTATACAAAAGTGGAGGAAAAAGAGGATCTTTTAGTTATGGTTCTATTGAAAGAGCTAAAAAAAGAGGCCAAGGTAGAGGTGTAGGTAACAAAGGCAAATGGGGAAGTAAACCTCCAATAACTCAATGGAAAAGAACTGGTGCAAAATCAAGCAAAAAATCAACAATAAAATACACATGCAAAGTTTGCAATAAATCAACTCAGCAGTCTAAAGGATTTAGAGCTAAAAAACTGGAGTTCAAGTAAAAATGAAATTAAGAAAAGAATCAACAACAAATTTTGTAAAAGTAAGATGCAATAAATGTAAAAATGAACAAAATATTTTCAGCACAGTTACAACAAAAGTTGTATGTTTAGTATGCAATGAAATTCTTGCAGAACCAACTGGTGGAAGAAGCAAAATGCATGCAAAACCATTAGAAAACCTAATGTAATTTCTTTAGCAACACTTATAAATTTTAACTTAATTAAAAACCCATGCTATATAAAAAACAAGGAAGACCAGAAATAGGAGATATAGTAACTTGTACAGTTAAAAGAATAGTATTACATTCTGTTTTTGTAAATCTAGATGAATATATAAATATTGAAGGTATGGTACATATTTCTGAAATTGCTCCTGGAAGAATAAGAAATCTAAGAGATTATGTTATAGAAGGAAAAAGAATTATTTGTAAAGTTCTAAGTATTAATATGCAGGGAAATATTGATTTATCTTTAAGAAGAGTTCCTTTAAATCTAAGTATAAATAAAATGAATGATTTTAAGCAAGAAGAAAAAGCTGAAAAATTATTAGAATCAATAGGTAAAGAAGTAAACATGGATCTAAAAAAGATTTATGATGAAATAGGTTACAAAGCAATAGAAAAATATGGAGGATTATATCCATTCTTACAAGCTATTGTAGAACAAGATAAATCTGTAATAGATGAATTAAAACCTAATCAAAAATTATCTGAAGTTTTATTTAAAACTGTAAAAGAAAAAATAAAACCAATAGAAGTAAGTGTTTCAGGAATATTAAATTTAAAAAGTTATACTGGAAAAGGCATAGAAGACATAAGAAGTTTATTATCCAAAGCAAAAAATTATCAAGTAAAAATAAGTTATTTAGGAGCTCCAAAATATAAATTAGAAGTAATATCTAAAGATTATAAAAATGCAGAAACATCTCTAAGAAGTTTTATAGATGAAATTACTAATCTATCTAAGAAATTAAATTGTGAAATGAGTTTTATAAAAAATGACTGAAGAAATTTTTCAATGCCCAAATTGTAAAAAATATACTCTAGAAAAATTCTGTGAGTGTGGCGGAACAACTTTATCTCCTAAACCAGCAAAATTTAGTCCTCAAGATAAATATGGTTTTTATAGACTTTCTTATAAGAAAAAAACCCAAGCTTTATAAATTTGAATTAATATAAAACATCATGGATAAGAGATGGACTATTAAAAAATTAAAGAATCTTAAATTAAAAAATCCAATTATGATAGAAGGTCTTCCAGGTATGGGTAACGTAGGTAAGATCACAATTGATTTTATAATTGAAAGTTTAAAAGCTTCTAAAATATTTGAAATTTCTTCTTTCACATTTCCAAATTGTGTTTTTGTAAATGAAAAAGGAATGGTAGATCTTCCTAAAGTAGAAATTTATCATAAAAATTTAAAAGGTAAAGATTTATTTTTAGTTTCTGGAGACATGCAACCAGTAACAGAAGAAGGTTGTTATGAATTTTGTGATAAATTATTAGATTTATTTGAAGAATATCAAGGTAAAGAAATAATAACTCTTGGAGGAATTGGTCTAGAAGAAATGCCTAAAACTCCAAAAGTTTATTGTGCAGGAACAGATAAATCAATAATGTCTAAATTTGCAGTTGATGGAATAAAAAGTGCTGAAGGTGTTGTAGGTCCTGTTATTGGTGTTAGTGGTTTAATTTTAGGCCTAGCTAAATTAAGAAAAATAAATGGTATAGTTTTATTAGTAGAAACATTAGGTTTACCAACTTATCTAGGTATAAAAGAAGCACGTGAATTATTAAAAATATTAAATAAGCATTATAAATTAGGTCTAGATATGAAAGAATTAAATAAAGAAGTAAGAGTTATAGAAGGCGAAGTTAATGATAAATTAAAAAAGTTTATGTCTCATGAAGAAGCAAAATTAAATGTTAAAAAAGAATCTATAAACTATATTGGTTAAACTCTATTTCTAACAACAACAAAATTTAATAAATGCTTTTAAAATAAAGTTTTATGGCAATTGATGAAAGAGTTAGGGCCTTGATTATAAAAGATTGGGAGTCATGCAATTATTATATAAAAGAAATATTATATCCTGAAAATAGCTTTAAACGATCTCAAGTAGAAGCATTAAAAAAATCTAGACCAGATCTTACAAAAAAAATATTAGATCATCCCCTACCAAGAAATGAGACTATAGATTCACCAGATTATCTTAATCCTTCAACAATCTCAAAAGAAACACAGTTTGATAATCCTGAGGGTCAGTTTACATATTATAAAGAATTAATTTCTTGTCTTGAACATGCTTTACTTTACGGAGAATTTCCTAAAAATTTTTTAAAATTCAGGTGCCCACGAGAGGATTATTATAGATTTATAAAAAAAGATTAAATTTTTTAAAATTCCTTTAAGTTCTTTTGTTTAGAGATTAAATCTTTCTCATCTAATATTATTTTTCCATATACACCATCAGCACCAGGTTGTATTTTTAATTTATTTTCTCTATTTAATAAAATAACACGAGCTAATTTCTCATCAACAACTTTTTTTAGATCATCAAAAGGAACATTTAGACAAATATTATACTCACTATTAAAATTTTTAATTAATAATTCATAAACTTCTACAATTTTCTTAGAAGAAAATAATTTTATTCCATAAACAGAAGTAATAATTTCATGCAATGGCAATATTTCTTTAAAATAAGGTACGTTTTTTGGTTCTTCTCTATCAGCTAGTTCTTCAATTCTATAATCAACACCAATAGTTAAAGGTTTTTTACATTTAGGACAAATACAATTTAATTTTTTAGTTTCTTTTGGTCTTAAAAATACACCACAATCTCTATGACCATCAATATGATATTTTCCATAAGCTGGATTTGCTTCTATAGTTCCTTTTAATCCTTCACCAGTTCTTATAGCTTTAATTATTGTATCATAACTTAATTTTTTAATATCAAAAATAGTAGATTCTCTTCCTAATCTAGAAGGATGAGAAGAATGAGGATCAGAAAATGAAACTAAATTATATTTATCTAAAGAAGAAACTCTTCTACCCATTATAGGATCTGCACTAATTCCTGTTTCTAATGCATGGATATATTTACTTTTTTCTTCAAAACATTCTTCTACAGAATTATATCCAGATTTACTTCCTAAAATTCCAAAATAAGGTGTCAAAATATGTCCAGGTATAAGTTCTATTCCTGGACTTATAGATCTTAACATTTCTAAAAATTCAATACTGCTCATTCCAAAAATAGGTCTTCCATCATAATCAATTCTGCCTCTTTTTAACAAAGCATCAGTAAATTGTACAACAATTTCTTTATTTGGAAATAAAACAACATGATGAATTCTTCTTCCCTTTCCATTATGTGTATAAGCTAAAGAAATTTCACTCTGCCAAATAAAAGGGAATTTATTATTAGTCCACAATATACCATTTTCATCTTCAGTTAATTTAGAAGTTATTTCTTTAAACCATAATGGATGTTGTGCATCTCCAGTTCCAAGAACATCTAATCCTTTAATTCTAGCATTTCTCTCTAAATCTTCAAGAGTAGTTAATTTACTGCACGCCTGAGCATATCTGCCATGAATATGAAAATCACCTATAATGTCCATAACAATAAGAACTTTTAATCGTTTTTAATACTTACTAAAATATGTTTTAGAATTTACAAAAATTTATATAACTTGAATTTAATAATAAAATATGTCTTCAATTCTAAGATTAAGAGATGGAACAGAGTTCTCAGTATATAGAGGGAATTTTGAAAAAGCAGTATACTTTGGTTTTAAAACATTAGATTTAGAAAAACTTTTAAAATTAAAAGATTCTGACCAAGTAAATTTTTGTGGTGAAGAAATGACTTATCTAGATGCTGTAAAAAAAATAGGTGAAGTTGTAGCTTATATACCAAGTGAAGCACATTGGTTAAGATTTAGTAATTATTTTTAAAATCATTTTATTAATTTAATAATATATTCAGGAGGACTAAATTTTCTAATACTTTTTTTAGCATATCCCTCTAATAATATGTTTTCAAGAGCATTTCTTAATTTAAAATAATAAATATATTCTCCATTATTATCTCTTATATGAAGTGCAGGATGAACTGCCTCTGTCTTAGGGTTAATATAATTTTGTTCAATTACAACTCTATTTCTCTTGCGTTCATATAATAAGAATCTATCAATTTTAGTTCTAACAAATAAATAATCTCTATAAACTTTATCTACAACTTCTGCTTCTAATAACATAAAATAAGATAAAATAAACACTTTATAAATTAATTACCTACTGTAAAATAAACTTTACAAAAAACAATAAACCTTTTATATTAATAAATTAAAGAAAATATATGACTAATAATAAGATTGTTGAAATTAATGGAAGTAAATTTAGAAAATTAAGAGAGTTTCTTGATGTTAAATATTTAGGTGATAACATAATTTTAGTATATGAAAATGAAAAAGAATATAGTTTTGAATGTAATTTAAATTACTCAAAAAGTTCAGACAAAATACAGTTTATGAAATATAACACAAATAATAACCAACTTGAATTGAATTTAGAAGTTATAAATTCTTTCCCAGTAATTGTAAAATTAAAAATCAGACAAGCATTAAGTAAAATACTAATAAAAATATAAAATTATGGATAAAAATTTTCCTAAACCAAAAAAAGAGTCAATAATATATGAAGATAGATTTCTTTATTCTTGTTTAGCATCTCAGCCAATGGCAAAATCTCATGTTCTCATTGTATGGAAGAAAAAAGTTAAGGATTTACATCTATTAAAAAGAAAAGAATATGAATATTTAATGGATTTTGTAGATTCACTAAGAAATTCAATGCTTAAAACTTTAAAAATTGAAAAAGTATATCTTTTTTATATGGATGAAGCAAAGCATGTTCATTGGCATCTAATTCCAAGATATAATAAAAAAGGCTTTAATGTTCTAGAAGAAAAACCAAAAGAATTAAAAGATTTTTCTCTAGCTTCTAAGATTAAAGAAAATTTAAAATGGTAATTTATATAGTAAGACATCCTGAAACTGAATACAATAAGAAAAAAATAGTTCAAGGACATAAAGATTCAAAGTTAACTAAAAATGGAATATTAATTGCTAATAGTTTAGGTCAAAAATTAAAAAATAAAAATATAAGTAAAATATTATCAAGTGATCTAGGAAGGTGCATGCAAACATCTAAAATAATTAATAAATATTTAAAATTAAAAATAATTAAGACTAAAGAATTAAGAGAAATGAATTATGGAGATTTTAATGGAAAAACTTCTGAATTAATAAAGAAAAATTTTAATCTAAAAAACCTAAATATAGTATTACCTAATGGAGAAAGCTTTAATCAAATGAAAAAAAGAATTATTAAATTTATTAAATCCTTAGATAGAACAACTAACATTTTGATAGTTACACATGAAGGTTGTTTAAGAGCCATTGTCTCATATTATAAAATAAAATATAAAAAAATAATAATAGAATTAAAATAAAAAATTAAACAGAATTCTTTATAGTTAAACTTGTAGAAACACTGTCTTTGTATACATAATCAAATGTAACTCTTAAAGGAGTTTCAAATGTATTATCTTGTAAGCTTGAAGTATCAACTGTACAAGATAATTGAACTGAGTTTTGTATTACATTAACTGTTCCTTGATTTCCATTAAGACCAGAACAACTAATTATATTTACACTGTCTTTGAATTCTGTTAATTCTACTTTTGCATAAATCTTATTTTTATCTTTATCACTTTCTATGCATTTGCCTTGAGACAAATAGTCTTTATCATATAGTAATCCTTTACCACTATTTTTAGCTTCAATATAAACATTTACTTTATTTTCACCAGCAGGCCTTTCACTAAAAGTAGTTACTTGAAAAGGTGCACCAGAGTTTTCTGCTAACTTTGTTTCATCAATCTTACAAGCAGTAGCACTAGAAGGACTAGTCACTTTTTTTCTTAAACATAAATTCTTAACTCTAGATATTGTTTCATAATTATAACATATATTTGCAGCAATATTTGTAGTTCTATCTGCATCTTCATTAGGTTGATAGTTCGCATCATAGTCAACAATTATTTGTGCAGGTGTAGTAGCTTTTCCAGCTTCTCTTCTTATTCCTGTTAAAGGTAAAATATTACGTTTTGTAGGATCTCTTATTTGAAAAGCATTAAAACTTATTCCATCTAAAGTAACTAATACATCATTTTCTGGAACATTATGTTCTCCTTTATTTTGTAAATTTACTAATATTCTAAAATTCTCAGAACCTGCATCTAAAACTTTATTTCCACCAGATGCAGAATCTATTGAAATAGAAGCACTTAAACCTTCTTTTCCACCAACAAAACCTGTTGAGGCTGTTTTACTTCCACCACTAGTACATGCAACAAAGAAAATTAAAACTAAGATAATAAATATAAAATTACTTATTTTCATATATCCTCCTCTTTTCCAAATTTAATCACTGGACCATTCACAGATTGAATAAAGCCATAACCCATTTTTATATCTATCGGTACTTGAATAAAATCTTGATTAAATGATAATTTAGCTGAACATTTAATCTTACTTTCTTTTTCAGTTCTAGTAACTTCTAATGAAGTTCCAACTAATCCAATACATTTAGCTGGAATACTATTAACTAAAAGATTAAACTCTACAAAAGCACTTCCTTTTGGAGCTTGTTCAAAATTATTACTTCTGCTTATTACTTGTCCATCACTAGTTTTAGAAATAGTTAATTCTAAAAGAAGATCAGCTTCAAAATCTTTAACAAAACTTGTTGCTGATGCACTAGTAATCTTTAATGGTAAGTCTTCTTGTTCAATACTTAATTTAGTTTCTGTACCACAATTAGAAGGAGCAGCTTTACTACCTTCACGTTTAACACAGATTAAACTTTTTGCTTTAGATTCTAATTCATATTTTACATCAGCAATTAATTGAGTTTGTGAAGCTGATTGAAATTCTCTTTGTGCATTTTTATAATAATAAGGTCCAAAATTAAATGTTTCAGGTTCAACTAATAAATTATTATTAGATTGTAATTTTTTAGGTGAAGCTAAATTAATTGGTCTGCAATCAAAAGAAGGAATACCTCCAAAATTATCAGTAAGAAGATCTCTTAAACATAATTCTCCATTTAATCCTTGTTCATTTTCAATATAATTTTTTAATTCTATTTTAACATTTAATGGAAAACCTTCAGGAATACTAATTTCAGAAGTACTTGGCTGTACAAAATTCAAAATTAATCCCTTGCCTCCAATTTGAGCAGTATTTCTTCCAAAATAATTATCAAAAGAAGTACAGCTGCTTAAAATAAATAATGAAATTAAAACAAGTATAAATCCTCTCTTTTTCATATTTTATTAAAGTTTAAGCTATTAAAAAAGATTTCTATTAACTAAAATTCTTTATCAACAATTTGATATTTATCCAGCATAAAGTCAGTAACATATTCAAGTCTATCTTTACCACCTATTTTCTCTAAAAGTTTTTTAGCTTGATCATAATATTCTGCATAAACTTTAGCTTCCATGCTAAAAGGTTTTTCATATGGAAATTGCTTTCCAGAAATAGCAGCCAATTCTTTTAAGACTTCAAATAAATGTGCAACATCACCCCAAAAACCTTCACTCTCCTTCCCAAAAATTTCTTCTGCAGCCATCCCCCCACAAGTTATAATAGCTTGGTTCTTTAAATCAATTTCTTTTGGTATATCATCTCGTGATTCAAATGTATTATAAAAATTTCTTCCCTCAATGTCAAATGTAATTCTAGGATTATAACCTAATTCTTTAGCACAAAAAAAATGTCCTAATTCATGCATTAAAATTATTCTTATACTTCTTACCATGTTAATTATGAAGTCACTATCTGTTGAGGTGTTGCTCTAATATCAAATGCAAGTTTTTTCTCAACTTTTATTGTATATTCAGCATTTGTACTAAATATATCAGATTGCAATCCTAATTCAGGAACTTTAGTAACAATAAAATCACAAGTAAATAATGGTTGTTTAAATATAGAAATACATTCAGACTGGCTTAAAGCTAAATCTTTCAAAGTTTTCTTATCACAATTTTGATTAACTTCTTCAAGTTTACTTTGAATAACACCATATTCTTTATATCCATTTTCTGCTTGTCCTAAATATTCAAAATCACAAGATCCAGTTTTTAATCCAAATTCTTTTTCTCCATTTATAGCAATATCTAAATCATTTACAGAAGGTAAAGTTAATTTTAAACTTTTTAAAGTTTGTAAATCTCCTTGTTCTAAAGTTCTAGAAACTTGAACTAATAAATTATATTCAGCACCAGAAGTTAATGGTTGTGCAAAAGGAACACTTAAACCAAGATTAATTGGTCCTGGTGTTTGTCTTGAGCTCGCAATTCTATCGCCTTTTAACAAAGGATCATTTACTTTATATATGTCAAATGGACTTAATCCTTTTTCATCTATATCTGCCAAAGCTTGATTATTTATAAACCACATACGTGAATATGTCTTAGTTAAGAAATTATAAACAACAACTAATTTAGCTTCTTGTGGTGTGATTTGTTTTATAACAGAAATTCCAGGGAACCTGCATTCAGCAGTAAATTCTCTTGAAGTTCCAGGATAAACAGTTCCTTTATTTCCAGAAATACCAGCACCTAATAATTTACCAGGAATTAAAATTCCATTTTTATAACTTTCTAAACTACAATAAACTTCTATATCATAACTTTTATCTTTAAAACCGCCAGCACCAACCTTACCAAGTAATAATATTTCAGTATTTGGCGAGAAAAAATTTCTTCCACCAGGAGTTTCAAATTTATTAACTTTTACACCTAGATTTTTATTACTTAAATCATATTCAACATCAGAATCTATTGCTAAAGGATTATATTGTCCAGGATTCATTACATAGTATAATGTAGGAGAAACTTTTTTTACAGCTTTTTGTAAAGGATTTAAAGTTTCTTCAGCTGCAACTCCAGTATGTGTAACAACAGAAGATAATTGTCCTGTCTCACTGCTAAATATAAAATATCTATAACCTAAAATACCTGCACCTAACAAAATACCTATAACTAAAAATATTCCTAAAATTTTTAATAAACCACCTAATAATCTACCAAAAGGGCCAAGAACAAATCCAACAGGTCCTCCAGAACTAGGAGCAGCATCAGTCATTATTAATCTTCCAAAGTTACTTTTAATCCAATTATATTAAAAGAATTTACTGGTAATACCTTAACAAAATTAGTTCCTTCTAAAACATAATCCTTTAGATCTAAATCAAAAGTATTTCTATCTGTTTTCATTAATACTTCATTACTATTAATTTGTAATCTTGCATTTTTTATATTTCTATTTTGTTCTAGTAGTAAATGCATTTTTATCTTTCTATCTCCAGATTTAATATCATTTATTTGTTTATCATTTAATGAAAAATAAAATGTTGGTCTATCGCTAGTCCTTGATTCAGTTTCTAATTTTATCTGATTAAATGAAAAGTCTCCACCTTCTAATCTAAATGTTAAAGTATTTGTTCCAGCCAACAATAAGTCAGTATCAATTTCAAATTCATCATCAGTACTTAAACATTTTATATTTGCATCATGTGCTCTTTGATCATTAATTAATACATCTAAATGAGTAACTTCTTTTGAAAGTGGGAAATTACATACTTGAGTATATTTTAATTTAGATTTCTTCATACTTACTTTTTCTTGACTAGGAACAACAAAAGTTCTAGATTCTTCATTGTTTTTTCTCTCAAATTCTTGTTTTACACCTAAGTCTTTTAAATTATAAGTATTAGTTTTCCATACAGCTATTCCAGGAGAAGAAACACTTAATTCTAAATTATTATCTTTTTTAAGGAAAGATTTTGCAATTTCAATTATTTTTATTCCAGGAGTTTTAATTTCTTCAACATAAAAAGTATTTCCATTTACTTTAATTCTTAATTCTCCTGAAGACTGTTCCACTGAAAAAAATAAAGTAACTTTTGTAGTTTGATCTAAATCTTTTGTTTGAAACTTTAGTTCTGGTATAGTTTTAGAAAATAAACCTTTTGATACAACTAAACTTTGAGCTAAAGTAATTATTTGTGGTTCATCTTTAAGAAAAACATTAACTGAAGGAATTCTATGTATAGTAGAAGATTCTGTTGTTGGACTAACTAATCCAGGAGATTCAGCAAGTAATTCTATTGTGCCTTGATTTAAATTATTAGAACTACTAGATGAATCTAAATTATCATTTATATTTCCATCTAAAATTTTATTTCTTTCTGCAGGAGGAATAAATAATAAATATAAAGTCATAAATAAAGCAATAACAATTATAATAATAGCAACAGCTGCACCTTCTCTTTGAGCTCTTTTATTATACATACAATTTTCAACTACATTTAGCTATTTAAATCTTTTGTGGCTAGAAAATAAGCAATAGAATTTATAGTAATAATTTTGATTAATGAAATCTTTTTATAAAATATTATTTACCTAAGAATTCTTTATTATCCTGGTGTAGTTTTTACTCCACCACTTAAATCATCCTCTTCACTATCTGGATTTTGACCATTTTTTATTATTGCATTAGAAGAATCTGGATTTTCACTATTTCTTATTAGTGCATTAGGATCATTTCTTATTCCACCATCTAAATTATGTATCACTCCATTAGCTGATGGAATTTGACAACATTTTACTTTATAAAAAGTAATAGGGGTAGTATGACTATTAATACAATCTTTAGAATTTGAGCAAGATATAGCTTCAGAACATGGAACTTCATTTTTACTACCATCTTCTTTTATGATTACTTTAACTTCACTACAAAAATCATATTTATAAAAATCACAAACTTCTCCACCTGAAAATTTACCTGATTTAAAATAACTGCTTTCTAAAAAATCATCTTTTAGATCTACAGGATCACAACCATTAGTTATTGTTTTACCATCACTATCTAAACCAAAACTTCTAGAATTCTGAATTGCTGAAGTAGCAGGATCAAAATTTTCTTGAACTGGAGTGTTAGCAACTTCTACAGCTTGAGGTACAACTTTATTTTCAGCACTTCTAAAACCAAAAAATCCAAAAAAACCACCAGCATCATTATCTTCATTTATATTATGAAGTGAAGCATAACCTGTAGCAACATTTCCAGAATAAAATCCAACAGCAAAAATAGAGAATGTAACAACTAAACCAAGAAAAATGCCTATCCAAACACCCCTTTCCATAAAAATTTTAAAAGTTAAACTATTATATAAATCTAATTATTACAATGCTTTCAAAGAATATCTTAAAAGTCTAGGCTCTTTCATTAGCATATTTAACAAAAATTTACTAGGAAAATCTCTTACATTGTTAGATAATATTTTTTTTAATTTTTCTTGAGTAAAATATTCAACTAATTTATTATAGTCTTTTTCATTAAAATTAATTAAAGTATTTCTTATCTTAAGATTTAACCATAAATTAAATCCAATTTCTTTTTTCCATAATTTTTCATAGCTTTTATCTTCTTTTATAGATTGATGTAATGCTTTACCAGCTAGCATACTATACAATATGCCACCATGAGTTGAAGCTTTAACTTGTGTTGCTGCATCCCCAATTAAATATACATTATTTTTTTGAGTTTTAATTTTAGAATTATATAAAGGAATCATTCCACTTTGATAACTTATAAAGTTAGCATTGCATCTCTGAATTAATTTTTTAAATTCTTCAGTGGGATTTTTTTCAGAAACTAAACCTATTCTTGCAACATTTTCATTTTCAGGAATTAACCAAGCAAATTCACCATAACCTAAAAAAATATCAGTAACTTCTTTATCATGTTCAGGTATTTTACATCTTGCTTGCATTCCAGTAATATATTTCCTAGTTCCAAATAGTCCAGCACTTTTTGCGACTTGAGAATAAGGGCCATCAGCTCCAATTAATTTTTCAGTATTAATAAAACCATCATTGAATTTTAATTTTAATTTATCTTTATTTTTCTCAAAATCTAAAAATTTTTTTTCAGTTAAGAATTTAGCACCAGCATCTTGAGCTAATGAAGCAACATACCTATCTAATTCCCCCCTATCAAAAATATAATCTGGTTTTATATCTATCTCAAAGAATTTTCCATTAGGAGAATAAAATCTAAATTTTTTAATTTTATTTACAATAATGTTTTTTCTAATTTTTAATAAACCATCTAAAGCAGGAGTTATAACTCCGCTACATTGAATAGGATTTCCAATTTGTTTATGTTCTTCATAAACACGAACTTCATATCCATCTTTAGCTAATAAATATGCAGAATAACTTCCTGCTGGACCTGCGCCAATTATAGATATCATATTAATAAAGTCTAACAAATATTTATAAAGATAATTAATCAGAAATCTATATGGTATTTTGGTATTTTTTAATAATTATAAGTTTAATTTGGATTATTTTTGCAACAATAGTAGATATAAAAAAAAGAGAAGTTCCAGATTGGTTAAATTACTCATTAATATCTATTGGTATAGGTTCAAGATTAATTTATTCAATAATTACTAAAGAATTTTCTTATATTTTATATGGTTTAATTGGTTTAGCAATTGGTTTTGGTTTTGGAAGTTTAATGTATTACACAAAACAATGGGGGGGAGGAGATAGTAAATTATTAATGGGTCTAGGAGCTATGTTTGGAAATTATAATCCGATAAAATACTTTGAAACAGTAAACACTTTACCATTTTTAGCAACTTTTATTATAAATATATTAATTGCAGGATTAATTTATGGAATTATCTATTCATTATTCTTAGGAATAAAAAACCATAAAAACTTTTTAAAAGAATTTAAAAAATACAAATTTAAAGAAATTAAAATAATAACTCCAATAGTTTTAGTTCTAATAATATTAAGTCTAATAATTCTAAATAAAGGATTATATAAAATTTTAATCCCTTTTTTTATAGTAATATTAATAGGAGCTTGTTTAATTTCTCTGATAAGAATTATTGAAAATATCTCTCTATACAAAAATATAGATGTTAATAAATTAACAGAAGGTGATTGGTTAGTTAATTCAATATATAAAAACAAAAAACTAATTTGTAAAACTAGAAATATTGGTCTAACAAAAGAAGATATAATTAGTTTAAAGAAAAATAATATTAAAGAAGTTTTAATTAAAGAAGGAATTCCATTTGTCCCTAGTTTTTTAATAGGTTTTATAGTTTCAATAGTATTTGGAGATGTAATATTAATGTTAATTTAATATAAGAATATTTATATAATAATATAAATCTAAAACAATATGATTAGAGATATAAAAAAAATAAAAGATAAAATTGCAAGTTTAAATAATAATTTTAAATCAATAGAATCTTTTATAAATTCAACTAATTTTTCTAATGCGTTAGATGAACTACCAAAATTAAGAAGTACAATATTTAATTTAGATCAAGAATCTAAAAATCAATTAAATACAAATGTAATAAAAACTCTATCAATAAAAATAGAAGATCTTGCCATATCATTAAATGCTGAAATTAAAAATAACTCAAAAAAAACAAATGCAAAATTAGACCAAGCTTTAAGACTTTGTTATCACGCATATAAAATATTATTAAAAAATTTAAACAATTTAAGGTAAATTTTTCTTAAATTTACTAAATTCTCTCTTTAATTTTTCTTCATCAATAGGAGTACTAACAACTTTAGGCTTATCTTTAGGTATTCCTTCAATAATTAATTCTCTTACTTTATTTAATTCTTCTTCATTACTAGGTTTTCCTTGCCATCCAATTTTAACATTATCATCCTTAATTCTAGGAATAAAATTAATTGTAAAATGTTCAAATCTTTGTCCAGATAATTTCCCCTCAGAATCAATAATATTTATTCCTTCTCCAAATTTACTTACACTAACACTTAATTTTTTCATAATTTTACCTATATTTTCTATTTCTAAATCATTAAAATCTCCAAAAGACTTAATATGTCTTTTAGTAAATAATATTGTATGGCCTTTATTTACAGGGTTAATTTCTAAAACAGCTAGAAAACTTTCATCTTCATAAACTCTTGTTGTTTGTATCTTTCCTTCACTCATTAAACAAAAAGGACATTGAGGGGTTTGTTCTTCAAATTGAGTCATTATCTCTTTTAATTTTGGTTCTCTTTCTTCTTCAGGTAAAGATTGAATATATTCTTGTACTTCAGCTAATTGTTCTTTTGTTAATTTTGACATATGTAGGATTAAACTTAAAACTTAATAAATCTTAGTATTTATTTCAATATTATAAATTGTTTTTATGAAAGATCACTACAATAATTTTATAAAGAATAATATAAAGCTTATTTTATGTTAGAATTCATAAAACAATCTATTTTACATCCTGTAGAAACTGGCGCAATATATCCTTCATCAAAAAATCTTGCAGACCTAATAACAAATACTACTAATTTATCAAATTGTAATTCTGTTGTAGAGCTTGGTCCTGGAACAGGTGTTTTTACAAAGAAAATTCTTAATAAAATTCCAGAAAAATGTTCTTTTTTTACATTAGAAACAAACCCAAATTTTACAAATTTAATAAGAAAAAATTACCCACAAGTTAAAATCTATCAAGATTCTGCAATTAATATAGGAAAATATCTTAAAAAAAATAAAATTAAAAAATGTGATGCAATTATTTCAAGTTTACCATGGACAACATTTAGCAAAGGAGACACACTAAAACTATTAAATTCAATAGATAGATCTTTAAAACCAAAAGGAGAATTTCTTACATATGCATATCTTCAAGACTTATTGCTTCCAAATGGAATAAGATTTAAAAAACTTCTAAATAAATTTTTTTCACAAGTAAATAAAACAGAAATTGTATGGAAAAATCTTCCACCAGCATTTATTTATCATTGTATAAAATAAAATTATTTAACTAATAAAAAATAAATTACTACAGCAATACTAAATCCTAAAACATAAAATAAAGGAACTTTATATTTTCCAAAACCTATCCATGGATAATAAGAAGCAAATTTAGGATTCCAAGAGTCTTTAAATTTAATTTCTGTATTAACTATAAACCAGAAAAAATCTTCTATAACTATTCCTGAAAAATAAGCAGATAATAAAATTCCAAATAATTTAATACTAAATCCAGTAACAACTAAAGGCAACAATATAAAAATTAAAGGCATATAAACAACAAATAACCAAAAATGATATCTTGTTAATGATAAATTCTTAGCTAATTTTAAATTCCACCCATACTTATTTTTACCCCAAGCATTTTTTCCTTCAACAGAAGATTCCCAAAAAGAATGAGCAATCATCGCTACCCAAACAACTAAAAAAATTAATAAGATTTGCATAAAATCTAAAGAATTTAATAATTAATAAATTTAACCAACAGCCCTTCTCATATCAATAACTTCAGCAGAACTAACACCTTCAATAGAAGCAATTTCATTAGCAAGATCATCAGAACCTTTATTCTCATCTAAATAAAAAACTAATTTTAAAGCTTTTAATCCAAATGCTACAGGTTCAATTTCATCTTTATCCAATAATTCAGCTCCAAAATTATCAGAGACTTCTTTAGTTTTAATTCTTATTTCTTGTAAATCTCTTTCAGGATCATCAGGCATTATTTTTATAGTAATAAACATCTTTGCCATTTTAAAATCTCAGTTAGGACCAGTAAAATTACATAAAGGACAATTATATCTAGCAACTATTTTTTTACAATGAGCACATCTAACAATCTCACTTTCACCACATTTAGGGCATTTAAATCTTACAGAACCAACTAAATTAGTTATTTTAGTATTGCATGAATTACAATTTAATTCTTTTACCATTAAATGAAGCACATTTACAAATCTTTATAAAGTTAACGATACTAAAAATAAATAAGAGGTAAATAATTCTTAAAAGATGGCTAGAATAGTTTTTGGAGTTGTAAGTGTAGGTTTTGGTCACGCAATACGAAGTAAAGTAGTAATAGACCATTTAAAAAAAGAAGGACATAAAATATTAATAATTACTAGCAATCAAGTTTATAATTATTATAAAAATTATTACAATAATCTTTATAGTATTGAAGGTTTAGAATTAGTTTTTGAACAAAATTCAGTTTTAAACTTTCAAACAATAATTAAAAACTTACAAAAAGCTTCTAAAAAAACTTATGAAAAATTAATAGAAGTAAAAGAAGCAATTGAAGAATTTAAACCAGATATTTTTATTTCAGATATGGAATCTTTTACTAGTTATATTGCAAATGAAAAAAATATTCCCTCAATAAGCATAAATAATCAGCATTATTTAATTTATGGAAAATATAAGTTCCCTGAAAGATATAGATTTAGTTATATTAAAGCATTAATGATTATAAAAGCTATAATTTTTAAAACAAAGTATTATTTAGTTATGACTTTGCCAGGAACTAAAATAGAAAATAAAACAAACCTATTTCAAATAAAACCAATAGTTAGAAATGAGATTTTAAATGCAAAACCAAAATCAGATAATTATATTTTTGTATATCAATCAACAAAAAGTTATGATAAATTAATAGAAATTCTAAAAAGAATTAATTATAAATTTATAGTCTATGGCTTTGATAAAAATCAAACTACTGGAAACTTAGTTTTTAAAAAATTTAATGATGATAAAGAATATCTAAATGACTTAATAAATTGTAAAGCAGTTATAACAAATGGTGGCTTCACTCTAATTAGCGAAGCACTATGTTTAAAAAAACCAGTTTTAGTAGTACCAATTAAAAAACATTTTGAACAAATATTAAATGCACTATATATTAAAGAAAATAAATTAGGTGAATTCTATGATGATTTAAATGAAAATCATGTAGTTGAATTTATAATGAATTTAAAAAAATATCATTTTGATAAGGTAAATAAATGGGATAATGAAGAGGCATTTCATCTGCTAGATATGTTAATAAGAAAGGAAACAAAATGAATTTTATAGTTATTTTAAGTATAATTTACTTAATTATTCCTGCTGTGATAGCAAATACAATGCCTGTTTTTGTTAAAAAATATTTTAAAAAATTAAATTATCCAATTGATTTTTATAAAAAAATTAATGGTAAAAGAATTTTAGGTGATAATAAAACTTTTAGAGGATTTATTTTTGGAATTTTAGGAAGTATAATAATTGTATTATTGCAGAAAATTTTATCTAATTATATATTATTTTCTAAAATAAGTTTAATAGATTATTCTAGAATTAATATATTATTATTTGGTTTCTTAATAGGTTTTTTTGTTTTATTATTTGATTCTATTGCTAGTTTTATAAAAAGAAGATTAAATTTTAAACCTGGAGAAAGTTTTTTTATATTAGATCAAATTAATGGTGGAATTGGTTTTGTATTTACAATATATTTTTATTTAAATTCTTTCAATATAATATTATTTTCATTAATAATTTGGTTCTTAGGTCATTTTCTAATAAAATATCTAGGTTATTTATTTGAAATAGATAAAAATAAAATATAAAAAAATAAAAAATTAAATTTTAACATCCTTAACTCCGCTTTCTTCTATGGTAAAAATAACTTCACCATCAGCCAAATGAGGACTATCTATTAATTTAGCAACTCTAGTTCCCTTCTTACCTTTTCTAAGATAAATTCTTGTCTGAGAATTATGTCCAACTATATGTCCACCAATAGCTGCAGTTGGATCACCAAAAAAAGTATCTGGTTTTGACATTACTTGATTTGTTACATACACAACTAAATTATATGCAGTTGCTATTTTTTGTAATGCATGCATATGTTTGTTTAATTTTTGTTGTCTATCAGCTAGTTGTCCCCTTCCAGAAAAATCAGCTCTAAAGTGAGACATTAAAGAGTCAACAATAATTAATTTAACATTTAATCCTTCATTTTTAATTAGATCCTCAACTTTTTCAGCTAATAACATTTGATGATCACTATTAAATGCCCTAGCAACTTTTATATTTTTCAAAATTTGTATAGGATCTAATCCTAAAAATTCAGCCATTTGTTTTATTCTTTCAGGTCTAAATGCTCCTTCAGTATCAATGTAGACACAAACTCCTTCAGCTCCACCTTTTTCTTTTGATAACTGAGTATTTACTGCTAGTTGATGTGCTATTTGTGTCTTGCTTGAACCAAACTCTCCAAAGCACTCAGTTATTCCTCCAGCTTCAAAACCTCCTCCCAATAAACC
>JAHFKB010000011.1 GCA_023245565.1 archaeon | reverse complement strand
AAACAACTAAATCTGCACTTCTTGCTATAGCTAAATAACTTGGACCTTTATCCCCATCAATAAAACCTTCAAATAATGCAGGTAATTCAATAATTTGAATTTTAACTCCATTATAATCCATCACTCCAATTTCAGGATTTTTAGTTGTAAATTCATAATTTGCAATCTCAGCTTTAGCTCCTGTTAATTTATTTAAAATAAAACTTTTCCCAGAATTTGGTAAACCAATTAAAACAATTTGTGCTGCTCCTTCTTTTTTTACACTTAAACTAAAACCTCCTGCTTTTTTACTTCTTTCTTTTTCTACTTTTTCTTTTAATTTTGAAATTTTAGTTTTAAGACCTTGTCTTAGTCTTTCAGAACTTTTATGATCTGGAGAAACAGAAAGTAGCTCTTCATAAGCTCTAATCTTTTCTTCAGTATTTTTAGCTTGCTCTACTTTCTTAAGAGCTTGTGAATATTCATAACCTGCATTTAATGGCATTTTTTCTCATAAAAATTAATTAGATTCCATATATATCTTTTTCCCTGTCTAATTTTACTAATTTTCCCCTCTTTATGTAATTTATTCAAATGGTCAAGCACAACATCACTACCAACTCCAGCAAGAAATTGTAACTGGGTTGTTGTTAAATCTTTTTTATTTTTAAATTCATTAAATATTTTATCCCTAGTAAAATTAAACCTTCCTTTCCCACCAAGATTTACATAATTTTGAGAACGTTTAACATGGAAATTAATACATTTATCTTTATGTCTTATAATAAGGGGTCCAGCTAGTTTATAAATTTCTTGCAAGCCTTTAATGCTAACGTTAAATTGGTATTGGTCTGAAGCTTTTATTCCTAGATTTCTACTATACTCTACACTTACCGGCATTAATTTTTTAGTGGTTGTCCATCCATAATAATTAGCAACATTTAACATAAATTGTAAAAAATCTTTAAATGGTTTGCTCATGCATAAAGAAATTCTACCACTTTGAACACCTCGACACTCTAAATCCAAGCTAATGATAAAAGCGCCTGCTGCTAACTTTTTATCATTGAAGAAAGAATCAAATAAAAACTTATTTTTATCAACATCAATAATTTCATAATGTTTCATATATTCAATCCTTTTCAATGCTGTAGAATAAGAATATTCATTAGGAAAATTACCACATTCAGAAAGAATATAATTAATCCATAAAGGACTTAAACAAAATGAATATTGTCCATCATAGCTTTCTAACTTAGGAGCTTCATAAGATTTACCAATAAATCTAATATTTTTATTTTTCTCCCAGTTTTTAGTAATATTAAATAAATAATCAACAAATTCTTTATCTTTCATTTTAAGCCTTATACTTTTAAAAGAATTACATTTGTAAGTTTTATCATTTTTTGTCTTATATTCTATCTTATACTTGGGTTTACTCATTTCTTCAATATAAGCAATAGCAGACATTAAACAATAGGTTTTCCAATTAGTTTTCATTAATTTATAAATAGACATAAAAATTATAACTTATTCATACTTTAATATGTTTCGGAGTAATTATTAAAAGATTTACATAATTTATAAAAATATGCAAGAACATTACTTTACAAAATCTCCGCAGTCTAAATTAAAAATATATAGATTAAAAGTAAAATTAAGAAATAAAGATATAAAATTTTTCACAGCTTCTGGTTTATTTTCTATAAGCAAAGTAGACATAGGTTCTGAAATATTAATAAATAAATGTATTATAAAAGATAATTGGAAAATTTTAGATTTAGGTTGTGGTTATGGAATAATAGGTTTAGCCCTACTTAATTCAAATAAAACATTAAAATTAACTTTCTCAGATATTAATGAAAGAGCAATTGAAATAACAAATAAAAATTTAAAGTTTAATAAATTAAAAGCAGAAGTAATACAAAGCAATGGTTTTGAAAAGATAAATGAAAAATTTAATACAATATTATTAAATCCTCCACAAACAGCTGGCAAACAATTATGTTTTAATTTAATTGAAGAGTCTAAAAAACATTTAGAAAAAAATGGAATATTACAAATAATAGCTCGTCATAATAAAGGTGGAATAGAATTATCTAATAAAATGAAACAAGTTTTTGGAAATGTTAAAGACAGAGTAAAACAAGCAGGTTATAGAATTTATATTAGTGAAAATTAATTTCTTCATTTTCTTTCATAAAGTTCTAAGATTGTATCTAAACTACTTAAATAATCTTTTTGATCTTCTCCAAGATTAGTTTCTCTTATACTACAACCTGTATCAGAACAAATACCAACTGAATCAAATTTATCATCTAGATTATTATCATAAAAAGTTTGTAATCCATATTTTAAACTAAATCTATAACTATTATTTATACTTAAAACACTTAAACTATAATCCACTCCATTTAAATTAAATCTAGCTCTAGTTTTTTTATAACAAAGTTTATCATTGCACTTACGACCTTTATCATAAAAATCTTGATATTTAACACCATTTACAGGTTTATGTTGTAATATATAATTAAATAATCTTTTAGATTTAGTTTCTCTCTTAAAATCATAAGTAGTTTTATCTCTAGAAGAAATATTAAAAGGATGTCTAGCATAAGATATGGAACCAAATGAAACCAATCCTATTAGTCCTGCTGTAAGTAATTTCTTCATATGCTTTAAGTCAATAATTAAGTATTTAAAGCTTATTATAGTTATTACTAATTAATAGTATTAATAACTAGATACAATTAAAAAATAGAAAATAACAACAAAATCATGGTTTTATATTCAGATTTATTAATAAATATTTTAAGTGCATTTTTAATATTAGTTATAGGATTAATAATCGCACAAATAGCAAGTAATATCTTAAGGAGATTTTTAAGAGGAACAGAATTAAATAAAACATTAGATGAACAATTAAAAATAAAATTAAACTTAGAAAATTATCTTAGTTTAATACTAAAATACTTAATATATCTAATTACAATAATATTAATATTAAATAAACTTAATGTACCTACAAAAATATTGCAAGTAATTTTAATTATATTTGCAATTTTAGTTTTAATATTTATAATATTTGCTTTTAAAGATTGGCTTCCAAACTTAATTTCAGGTTTCTATATAATAAGAACTGAAAAAGTAAAAAAAGGAGATATAATTAAGATAAAAGACATAAAAGGTAAAGTTATAGAAGTAAATTTATTAGAAACAAAAATAGAAACAAATAATAATGAGTTTATCTTCATTCCTAATTCTAATATAACACAATTTGAGTTAATAAAGGAGAAAAACAATGGTAAAAGCTTACGTACTAATCGCAATTGAAGGTGTTGATGTTAATAAAGTAGCTCATGATCTAACTAAAATAGAAGAAGTTCAAAGTTCTAATTTAATTTATGGAGAATATGATATAATAATTAGTGTAAAATCAAAAAATCTTATAGACCTAAAAGAATTAGCTTTAGAAAAGATTGGTAAAGTTAAAGGTATAGTTAAAACTAGTACTTTAATTGTTGCTGATGCTGATTAAATTTTATATCAATATATTAGTCTTAAAAGAGTAGTTCTATCTTCTTCACAAAATTGAAATTTATCATCTACAGTTTGATCTAAAAATGAATCCATCAAACATTTTCTAGATTCATGATGATCATATCCAAAAAATCCATGTCCAATTTCATGAGCTAAAACTGGAGATTTTAAAATTGTATTATAAAAAATATCAAGAACACCATTAGAATGATATTGTGCTTGTTCTAAACCATCAATTAAAGAAGCTCTTGGAGTTATTACTCTTGGTTTAATTCTAACTGTTAAATTATTTACAATTCTTAAAGATAAATCAGATAACTCATCTCCAGGAAAATTTATATCACTAGAAAGAAAATCTGAAATATTATAACTATGAGTTGTGAAATTTCCTAAAGAAAATCTTAATCTATTTTCTGTATATTGGCCATAAATTGAGTTTAAATTATCAATTAAATTTGGTAATTTATCTTTAATTAAAATATGAAAAGCAGCCCAATGTTCAGGGAATCTACGAGCTGAAATTCCAGGTAAACCTATGTTTTCAACATATTCACCAGAAGCATTCCTAAATCCTAAGAAATTGAAATTTATTGGTATAACAATTCTAGAATTTACAGCTTTATAAAATGAATCAAAAAGATCTCCTTGCCCATTATTTCTACTAAATTTTTCAACATATAATAAATATTCATCAGTCATATAAGATAAGTACAGAAAAGATTAAAATACTTAACTAATAATTTAAATTTTATATAATTCTAAAATTTCTTCTTCCATAAAATGTAAATCACCAGGAACAATAAAACATTGCGGATAAACATCTAAATTTAATTTTATTAAGTCTTTAACAAAACCATATCTAATGGCTTCTTTATTTGTTCCAATAGCACAGCAAACTATACATTTAGAATTTAAATTAAACTTTCCATCATTTCTAATTTTACTCTTTTCTAATAGGTAATTTAATCCATCTTTAAAATTCATAAATTTATTTTCACTTGGTTTTAAATCTAGTAAAAATAAAGTATGCATATTTTTATTATCTAAAAAAACATCATAAGAACTATTAACATTTTTATTGTCAAAAGGTATAGAAACAGTTTTACCAAATTTATATAGACTAAGTCCAGTATCCCCTATTGCAGTTAATATAGAAGAATTATGGAAAATCTTAACTTTAATTTTATTCTCTCTTGCATTTAATAATAAACTACCATGAGTTGTAGCAGAAAAAACATCCCCTTTAATTAAAATAGAAACATCTTTATCTTTAGCTTCTTCAATTAAAATCTCACCTTCAACAAAACTTCTATCAACTAAATTAATTTTCTTCTCAATTAATTTTTCTAAATCTTTTATATCAAAACCAATTAAAGAAGTATAATTCTCTAAATAAATAATATCAGATTTCTTAATAGCTTCTAAAGCATTTAAAGTTAAATCTTTCTCATTACCCAACCCAATACCAATTAAATTTAACATAATATATTTTTATTAAAAAAACTTATAAAACTAGTGTTTTCTTTATATAATTTTCTAATCCTCCTAGATCAATAGGAGGAATTTCAATATAACTTTTTAAATCAGAAGTTGTTTTTCTATATTCGCCTTCTCTACCAAGAAGTATTAATGTATCTTCACAAGTTGTTCCTAGATGTGGCAAATAATGTCCATTTCTTACTATCCAAGATTTAACTTCTGGATTACCAGGCCAATTTTCAATTTTATTATAACCAAAGAAATCAATTACTTTATCTCTTCTTCTTGTATCAGCCCATACTGAAGCTAAAAAATAATCAAAGTCTATCATTACATCTTTTCTTGCTTCTAAAAAAGACACAACATATTTAATAGCATTTTCATATGATTCATAAACTTCTTTAAGTCCTAAAGAACTAATATAAACTCTACCAGGTGGTTCTTTATTTGGCAAATTTACTCTATACTCAAAAACCATATAGAATATATTTTTATTTTACTTATAATTTTATTGTAAATAAAAAATATATTTCATAAATATCTATTTATTAAATTATAGATTTTAATAATGAAAATAGAAATTAAACCACCAGCTGCTAAAGATAAAAAATTATAATTGAAAAAGTAAAATAATAAAGGAATTAAAAATAATGGAAGATTATAAATTAATAATTTAAAATTATTTTTATAATAAGCTAGACTTCCATAAGATAAACCATAAATAAATATTAACGAAGATAATAAAAAACTAGAATTTATATTTAATATGTTAATTAAACCTAAACTAAAGTAAATATATTCATATCTAATTATTAATCCAATTAAAACTCCTAAGAAAAATAGCCACCAGATAAACTCTTGGAATAATAAAATAATTATTAAAATAATTAAAACAATAATTTGAATAATTTCAAAATAAATCTTTCCAGATTTTAATTCTTCTTTTGTATATTTAGCTATTAAATAACCAATAAATATAGCTAAAAATGAAATAAAAATCTCAATCATAAATTAATAGAATTAAATTTAATATAAAAATCTATCTTATATCAAGCCAGTCTATTCTATGTTGTAATGGAGTAGTATCTCCAAATCCTAAACTAACTGTTCCAGCATCAGATCTAACAGCACCATTTTTCCCACCAGAATAACACAAATTAAAATTTAATTTTGCCATCTTTGAAAAATTAACACCATATTCTAAACAAGCCATATATCTTTGAACTTCATTTGTTGTATCTAATGGAAATATTCCAGATACAGCAAAATTATTAACAACTTTACTTGAATAAGGTTGAACATTTAATCTTGCTAAACCAAATGGAGATATAGTATTAGGTCTTGTTAAATCTCCAACATATGCATTTCCACTTTTAACTTGAGCATCTAATTGTCTTAATCTATCAGGAGATAATTCTTCATTAAAATCTAAATGTAACATACTATCAAAACCAGCACCTGCTCTAAAACTAACTGAAGCATATTTAGCATTTCCTTTCATAACAGTATCACCATATAAATGTAATCTATGTTTTACACCATAATCAGTAGTTAATCCAGGTATAACTTGTTTGATACCTAAAACTTCTAAATCACCATGAGCTTCTAATCCCCATACAAATCTATTTCCATTCCAAATTAATTTAGGCACCTCTATGTCTGCAACTACTCTTCCACCATTAGCTGTCTCTTGCATTAATTGACCTAAATAATTAAAATTTAATTTTTGAAATAATCCATTTCCATGTAACATTAATCTTGTATTTGTTCTGCCACTTCCAGCATTTACTGCTAATCTTAAACCAGCTTGACCTACTCTACGATCACTAGGTTTAAAACTTAAAGTTTCACCAGTTGGTTTGTAAACACCATCTAAACTAACAATATCATCAAAACCAGCAGTAACCATAAGAGAAACATTATTTGTACCAGCACCAAGACCTAAATTAAGATCATATCTAAATAAACCAAATCTAATATTAGGATCTGTACTTCTTGATACATCATATCTACCAAAAGTAAGTTTACCTCCAAAAGTATATAAAAATAATAAAGGATTAATTTTTCTATTAACTACTATATCATTATTACCATTATTTTCTGATTGAGGAATTACTATAACTTGTTCTTCTTTTCCTTTAACTTGAGTAGGAGCAGGTGAAGGAACTGGAACTTGTAATCTTACAAAATCAATTACAGTCACTCTTTCAGGTATTTTTTGTTCATAATCTAATGAAGCAAGTTCTTTAGCATCTCCAGTAGGAGTTCTTAAAAATAAACCAATACCAAATTTAGATCCAGGTTCTGTAAGACAATCATCTAAATTTACTTTTCCAGTTGTTTCTACAGGATATTGAAAAGTAATTTTACCTTTACAAGGTTCAGATCTTTCACTGTCAGGATTTTTACTTAAAGCATGTACAGATAAATCATTTAAAGAATAAACACTACCATCTGGAACAGAAAGTGCACCAGGTCTATCACCAAGATTAATTTGTAAATATTTTGGACTACCTCTATCTTGTAAAGTATTTCCATTTGCATCTAAAAGTTTTAATAAACCACCATTATTATTTGTAGATCTACTAAGAATTTCTTCTGGAGTAGCTGCATTAGCAACACCAGTTAAAGCCAAACTAGCCAATAAATTTTTTTTTAATACCATTTTAAAGTGAAAATGTGTTATCACACAAAAGTAAGTACTTATATTTAAACTTTCCCTTTTATTTAATTATTTGATTTTAAATCTACAGACCACTTTGCAGAGTATGAATCTGGAGCAGCTTGAGGAGTATAACACTTAGATTTATCCATTGTCTCTTGTATTTTTTTAACAAGACCATCAAGTTCTTGAGAATTTGCACTAACTCTAAAATTTGCAACATATCCATTAGGATTAACTTCGTATCTAGCAAAAATAGATCCAGTTGCAAGAACATTACCTTCTAATTTAGTAACATATTGTAATATTAAAGGTTTAATTAAACTTCCATAACATCTCTCAGATAAAGGATCTTCACCTACAGTTCTTACTACTTCTCTATCATTATAAATCTTAACAACATCTATTTTTTTTGGTTTTGGATGTTTTTCCTCTTCTATTTTTCTCTTCTTCCTTCTCTCTATAGCTTCTTCTTTTACTTTATCTCTTACATCTTTTTCTATTTCAGGTCTTTTTTTTGCAACATAAGGTTCACAAAGTGCTTTTATATCAACTACAGGACAAGGATAAGTTACCCTACATTGTTGTTCAGTAGGAGGTGTATCTGCATTAGCATAATTAGCACTAGCTAAAGTACTAAGTAACAATAAATAAATAGATTTTTTCATTTTTTATCATCTGAATAGTGGTAACATATTTATAAATATTTCTATAAAGAAAAACTAACAGCAAGGTTCTTTATAACCGCAATTTTCACAAATCGCATCTTTTCTTCCTGCAATACCAATCATTTTATTTCCACAATTAGGACAGTCTTGATAAACACCATTCATAATCAAAGAAATATTGATAATAAACATAAATCTTACTAAAATATAAATTCAAAAAAGTTTATAAAAAACAATAAACTAAGAAAAACATGGGTTTTTCAGTAACACCATGGGAAGTAAAAGGAGAAGTTGATTACGACAGACTAATTAAAGAGTTTGGAGTAGAAAAAATAAATGAAGAAGTTCTTAATTCATTAAAAAAACATACTAAAGATATTCATTTCATGTTAAGAAGAAAAGTATTTTTTGCTCATAGAGATCTAAAATTTATATTAAATGAATATGAAAAAGGAAATAAGTTTTATTTATACACAGGAAGAGCTCCTTCAGGTCCAGTTCACATAGGACATTTATTGCCTTGGATTTTTACAAAGTGGTTGCAAGATAAATTTGATGTTGAATTATGGTTTCAATTTCCAGATGAAGAGAAATTTTTATTTAAAGATAATTTAACTTTTGATGATACTGAAAAATATCTTCAAGAAAATATGTTAGATGTTATAGCTCTAGGTTTTGATCCTAAGAAAACTAAATTTTTAATAGATACAAAAAATTCAAATATAATGTACAAAGAAGCTTGCAAAGTTGCTAAGAAAATCACGTTTTCACAAGTAAAATCTTCTTTTGGTTTAAATGAACAATCAAATATTGGTGAAATATTTTACACTTCAATGCAGACAGTTCCTGCTTTTCTTCCTTCAGTTTTAAAAAATAAAAAAATACCTTGTTTAATTCCTCATGCAGTTGATCAAGATCCACATTTTAGATTAACTAGAGATATTTTACCAAAGTTAGGCCATTACAAACCTGCTAGTATTCAATGTGTTTTTCTTCCACCATTAACTGGAATTCATGGAAAAATGTCAGCTTCAGATGAAAGTTCTGCAATTTATACTACAGATTCGCCAGAAGTTATAACTAAAAAAATAAATAAATATGCTTTCTCAGGTGGACAAGCAACAATAGAAGAACATAGAAAAAAAGGTGGAAATCCAGACATAGATGTAAGTTATCAATGGTTAAGAATGTTTTTTGAACCTGATGATAAAAAATTAGAGAAAATTTACAATGATTATAAATCTGGTAAATTATTAACAGGAGAACTAAAAGCAATACTAATAGAAAAAGTTACTTCATTTTTAAAAGAACATCAAAAGAAAAGAGAATTAGCTAAAAAACAAGTTAGTAAATTTTTAATTTAAATTATTTTTTCATAATTTCTTGAAAACAATCTGCAAAAAATAATTCCATTTTTACAGATCCAAGAGATTTTGCTAAAGTTTGTACTTCAATAGGCCAATAATTTCTATGCGATGCTGGACGTTCAAGATTTACAATCTCTGTTTCTTTGTTTACAATATCTCTTAATATTGTTATATTATAATTTCTAGCAGCTTTTCTATTATCTACAGAAACATATTGTCCATCTTTAGTATAATAATCATTTAATTTTGCAACATATTCCTCAAACCTAGATGCTTCTGCTGCTCTATATAATAAGCCAATAGCATTCATGTCTTGCCCTTCAAATTTATCAACTAAGTCATCTATTGTTTTTCTAGTTATATCTTTATTATCTGAAATTAATTTAAGAATTTCATCAACAATTTCTTTTCTTTGATCTCTATTTATTTCATACATAAATTATATAAGTGTTTTATTCTTCTTAAGTATTTCTTATCAAAAAACTTAAACAGTGATATTTAAAAGGGTTTAACAGATTTTCTAGATTCTAATTCTTTATGATTAGCTAAACCAATTCTATCTCCAATAACTTTATGTCCTAATAAATAAACAACTTTCTCTCTTTGTAAATAAGTTTTTTTCTCAGATATAGGAAAATAATCTCTAACTATTTCTATTGTCTTAAATAAATCTTCTTCACCAACATTTTTATTTTTAGAACTTATATTAAAATCATCTAACCACCTAGTATAAATAAAATTTTTTTTATCACAATAATATTCAATTGCTTCATCTATAGGATATAAAACTCTATTAAATAATTTAGAACTTAAAATAGAACCTTGTGGAAGTGCATAACCATTATCTTCATAATAAATTGTTGATAAAGTAGACAAAAATCCAGCAGTTTTAATACTTAATCTTCTATCTTTAGTTTTCTTTAGTATTAAACTATAATAAAAATCAAATACATATTGAATAGATAAATTTCTAAAAGCATTAGATAAATCAAATGATAAAATAGATCCAATAGGAATATGTTTTTTTATACTATCTCTAACAGAATATCCATTTTCACAACCATGAGACTGTAAGTGACATTGACCTTGTACAACTATATCCAAAACATAATTTTTTAAAAACACTTCTAAAGGTTTTTGTGGAACAGAAAATTCTCTTAGTTTTCCATTAATTTCTTTATTAAATCTCTGATATAATGGTCTATTATTTTTTTTAAAATTAAGTAAATTTTCAAGAACACAATCTAAAGTTAAAGAATCATCATTAAATAAAGATATTTGTTTTTTTTCTGTTAAACCTAATATAACATCTGAAATTTCTATTCTATCTTTTTCAGACTCTAATATTGATAAAGTATGTCTAAAATTTGTTTTATATTCTAATAATTCATTTTGAAAATTAATTAACAAAGTTCTATCTAAAAGACCTTTTTTTAATCTCAAATCCAATAAAACCATATACTATGTCAGTGTTTTATATTACATAAGAATTTGTTATAAAAATTATACTATAGTGTTTAATTTAATTTTCTTGATTTTCTACAATTTTTAAAATAAATTTTAATCTTTCTTCAGGAGTTAATTCTGGAACATTTACAATATTAAAACCAAGAGAATTATAAGCCTCATATATAAGTTCATGTAGTTTTTTAGCTTTAACTTCATCTTCTAATCTCTCATTATCTTTAAAATAATTAGATAAATTATCTAAATAAAATATCTTAAAATATCCTGCATCCTTAATTAATTTAAATATGTCTGATCTTATATTTACCTTTCCTTGTTTACAATAACCAACAGGATCTACTAAACTCCTATCTAAAAATACAACACTAGAGTTAATTAAAGATTCTTTATGTAATTGTTTTTCAATAACTAAATCTTGAAATTTTTCTAACTCATTCCAAGGAAATATTCCTGAATAATTTAAAATAGTTTTTTCTTTTTCTTGTTCTTCTTCAATAATTGGTCTTGCAACTTCATTAACTACATTAAAGCCAGCATTTTTTAATAAATTAATTATTGTAGTCTTGCCAACTCCAGGACCACCACTTATAACATATTTTTTCATTATAATCTCAAAACCCTATGTTTCTAATCTGTAATAAGTTATAAACTTTATTAATAAATATATTATTATATAAGTGTTTTAGTAAATGTAAGTATTTCTTATCAAAAAACTTATATAGTGATTAATTTTTAATAAATTATGCTTACTCCTGAATCTATAAAAGCAATAAACGAATTTGTTTACAAACAACCAAGAGCTATAAAAGAAATTTCAGAACTTCTAAAAGTATCTTGGTTAACAGCTGATAAATATATAGGTTATATAATAGAAAAATATGGGACTATAAAACTTAAAACATTTAGGGGTGGAACTAGGGGTGCATTAAAAATAGTTTACTGGGCTAACTTAGAAGGAATGAGAGCCAGTACAGCACAGCAAATATTATTAGATAAAATAAAATTAGGAAGAAAAAAACAAGATTTTACACCATTTGACATTTACACTTTAATTAATCAAGATAAAAAAGAAGCATTTGCAATTCCAATAACAAAAGACAATGAACAAAAATTAGTTAAAGAATTTAAAGCTGCAACTAGACAATTATTTATTTTCTCTGGAAATATTTCATTTATTAATAATATAGAAAATGGAATAAGAATTATTGATGTTCTAAATGACCTAGCTAAAAAAAGAGTTAATATAAAGATATTATGCAGAGTAGACATAGCATCTATAAAAAATATTAAAGTTATACAAGAATTAAATTATTTATTAGGTTATGATGCAATTGAAGTAAGACATATAGAACAACCATTAAGAGGATTTATAATTGATAATAAATTAGTAAGATTAAGAGAAGAAAAGAAAAAATCAGATTATAAAGACTGGGAATTACAAAATGATTTATATCTAATTTATAATATTCATGATAAAGAGTGGTGTGAATGGTTAGAAAAAGTATTTTGGAATTTACATGGTAATGCTTTACCAATAGAAAACAGAATTAATGATTTAAATAAAATTGAAGATCTATTAATAAATAAAGATTAAAATTAACGCCTAATAAAAATTTTCGTGTGAAATCTTTCCTCAAGTCTCGTTGCAATAATGTTTGCAGTTTGAATAAGAATATTATTTTCTAAATCAACTTTTCCTAAAACCTCAAAACTTTTACAATTATGGTGAATAACTTCTGGTTTAGATAACAAAGAATCTATAATATGAAAAGGAATAATTGGTGGTTCTAGATGTGAAATTAAATTACTAGTGCCAGCCCAACAAATATAAATCTCATCTCCTTCTAAATAACCAATAGTTAAATCATAATTTTTACCAGGCAATTTATATCCATTTTCAACAACAAAATTCTCAACACCATTTCTTAATTTATAATTTGGAGGACAAAATAATATTGAAACACAATCATGTATTTTTTTATTAGGATCTTTTTGTATATCACCAATTAATCTTTTATCACCATAAGGTTTCACTGATATTCTTCCTGCATAAGAAAATTCAATTGGGTTTTCAGGATGTACTTTCATTAATTGTAGCATTGGAATTTGAATATTTCTAGAAGCAATATCAGAAACATAAAGATGACTTTTAGTAAAAAGAAAACCATCATTATAAACTTGCCTATAAACTCCATCTACCCATGTCATAAAATATATAAAATATTTTAGTTTATTAAATTTTAGTAAATTTATAATATACTTTTTAAGTTCTATAATAAAATATTTTTCAAATCAGGCCCATTTCCAATCATAACAATATCCCTATCTAATTTATTTTCTAAATAATCTTTAAGTCTTTTAGAATCACCTCTTAATCGATGTAAGTTATTTAATTTTGTTATATCTTCAATTGGATCAAAATCTTCATAATCCCCGGGAGTACATTTACTTAAGATTTCATTATCTTCTGGAAATACATTTAATGTTTCAGGAAGATCTATACCATTATCATATTTATAAAAAGGAACAACCCTAATATTAATATCACTAAATACATCTAGTTTTGTAAGCGCAATTACACTCTCTATTCCACCATTAGCATTAATAGAATGTTCTAATTCTAATAAATCTAAATCTCCAAGATCTCTTGGTCTTCCAGTTGTAGTTCCAAATTCTTGAGCTCTTTCAGATAGTAATGAATATCTTTCTCTATCTGTAATCTTAGTTACAAATGGTCCACTACCAACACGAGATACTATTGCTTTAACTACATTAACAGTTAAATCTATTCTAGGAAAACGAGCATTATATGCAACACCAGTACCAGTAGTATTACTAATTGAAGTAAAAGGTAAAACTCCATGATTTGGATCTAAAATTGCAGATTGTGTTCCTTCTGCTAAAATTTGATCTCCATCTTGACCAGCTAACTTAACAATTTCTCTTGTATTACCAGTTAAATGTTCAAGATCAGAATATAATCTCAAATATTCATCTTTTGTATTTTTAAAACTAAATTCATGGTCTCCACCAAGATAAGGAGTTAAATCAATTAAATTTTTTGAATCTTCTTTTAAATAATTAACAAAAGATCTTAAATTAAATTCTTCACTTCCAGTTAGCTTAGAATTTATTTTTGTAAGATAATAATTAATAATAACAATAGGTTCTTCAGAAGAAGCTTCTAATAAATCACTTAAATCAGAAGATTTTAAAGAATTTACAGTAATAAGATTTTTTCTTCTAATTCTAGCTTCCATTCCAGGACCCATACCAGTACGAGTAGAACCAATTTTACCACCATTTTCTAAATATCTTGAATATTCTCTAATAGCATCAAGACAAATATCCCAAGGATTAACAATAGAACATTTAGAATCTAAAATTAATTTATTTTTTTCTTCATTTTGTAAAAAACCTTGGCTCTTTAAATTAAAATATTCTTTATGTAAAACACTAAGATCAATTAATTCATTTCCACCCATTAAATGATATCTTATTCCATCTCCAGCAGTAGCTGCTTCTTTCTCACTTAATAAAACACTTACAGGAATTAAACGAAATTTATATTTTTCTTTATTATAAAAAACTGTGGCACCAGTTCCAGAACCACCGCCAAATCTTCCAGTAATTCCAAAATATTGAGATAAGAAAAAAGTAATTTTACCCTTACCTTCATCTCCTTTTTGTGCACCTGCAACAACAACATATTGTTTATCTCTAAGAAACTCTGGAATATTTGTTTGCATAAAATTTTAGTTAAATAAGTATTTTTAAACATTATTGTAATCAAAGTAACATATTAATAATAGGCAATTATTTATACAAATAACCCTGTTATATTTTATGGAATTAGTAGTTATAGATCATCATCAATTACAAGTAGATCTAACTAAATTAGATAATACAAAAATAATCTTAGCTTCTAATTTAGAAGAGTTTTATCAAAAAGCAAGAATATACATAAAAGAAGATTATGACTTAGTTATAAGTGATGAAGATCCAGATGGAATAACTTCAGTTATAATTTACAATTTATATAAAAATAAAAAAATCAATTTTTTAGGCAATAGAAATGGGTTAAAAAAAGAAGATATTAATTTATTAAAGGAAAAAGGTATTAAAAGTATAATTGCTTTTGATTGGTTTCCTTTTAATTACTCTGATTTAAATGATTTTGATAAAATAATTTACATAAGCCCTAGGAGTTCTAATTTAGGTAACATAAATACTTCTGATACAGTTTACCAAGCCCTTCCAGAAACAGGAAAATTTGGAAGAGATATAAGTACTATAGGAACTGTCTGTGATTATTTAGTAGATAATTGTAAAGAAAAAATCAATTCTGTTGTTTTAGATTATAAAGGATTATTTCCTGAATTAATTAATCTAGCTGAAGAAAATAAATTAGATAGATATAATGTTTATAAAATTAATAATGCAAATACAAAATTCTTTGATTTAAGTCTAATGTTATGGGCACCATTTATTTTAGAAGGCCAAGAAGGAAATAATAAATTAATAGAATTAATAACGCAAAATCAAATTTTTACTCTTAATGAATTATTTAATAATTCTAATAATCCTACAGTAATTTATTTACAAAGACTATGGAAAAAATTAGAAAATCTATTAAAACAAGAAGAAGAAAATTTTAATTTAAATAAAAGAGTTATAGGAAAGTTAATATTTTATGAAGTTAAAACAAATAAACCGGGATTTATGAGTAAATTTTCTAGTATTATTTCAGATAAATATCCTAATGGAGAGGTAATTGTTATGAGAACAAGAAATGAAAATAAAGGTATTTTTAGTCATTCTTTAAGAACTAAAATTGGAAATTATAATTTAGGAAAATTAATGATTAAATTAGGAGTTGGTGGTGGGCATGAAGAAGCTGCTGGAGCTAATGTTAAAATAGAAAAAGAAGAATGGTTTGAAAAAGAATTAATTAAAGAAATAAATAATTTCTGAAAGATTTTCAATATTTTTACCATAAATTATATAAATAAGTGAACACACTTATTACCATGACTAATATAACTTTATCTATTGAAGAACAAGTTTATAAAAAAATGCATAAATATTCAGAGATAAAATGGAGTGAATTTGTTAGAAAAGCAATTAAAAAAAGGATTGAAGAACTTGAATCTCTTTATAATAATGAGAATAAAGAAGGCATTTTGACAATGTTAGCCTCTGAAGAAGTTTTAAAGAAAGATTGGGATAATGAAGCTGATGAAAGGTGGAACAATGTATAAACAAAAAGATATAGTAATAATTCCATTTCCTTATTCAGATCTCACAGGTTCTAAATTAAGACCTGCTTTAATATTATCAAATAATAAATTAAATGTAACTGAAGATAGAATTTGTTGTTTAATAACAAGCAATAAACCAAAAGATAGTAACATAATAATAAATAAATCATTAGAAGAAGGAAGATTGCCTTTTGAAAGCTGGGTAAAACCACAAAGACTATTTACAATAAATGAAAGAATAATAAAGAAAAAATTAGGAACTGTTAAATCAGAATTTTATGATAAAATAATTGAAAATGTAGATTCTTATATAAAAAGAATTAATTAAAGAAATAAATAATCTTATTTAAAAACTTCTCCAGTCTCTTCTGACCAAAATAATAAATCTATTTCTTCAATAGGAATTCCAATTTCTCTAGAAAATAATTTCATCTTCTCTTCTATTTCTAAATATTTTTTCTCAGTCAAAGTTTCAGGAATCTCTTCAATAACACCATGTTTAAATAAATTTTTTATAATATGCCTATCTAAAATTGTTACATTTTTATAAATTCCAATATTTCTCATAAAATGTCCTGCTTCTTTTAATCCCATACCTTTAATATTTTCTACTAACCAATTTCTCAATTCATAATCATTATTAAATTCTTTTATTTTAGATTTCAAAGATTGATTCTTAAATAATTCTCTTGCACCAATAACATATCTTGCTTTATTATTATTAAATCTAACACCAATTAAATAATCTTTTACATCTTGTTCTGTACCAGTATAAAGTAAACCAGTTTTTACTAAATTCTGTATTGCTGCATCACATAATTTAGCTTTACTCTGTGGAGTTAACAAACAAAAACATAATTCTGCAAAAATCCTTTTCTCATCTTCATTTATAACACCTTTAAAATATTCTAATCTAATTTTTATAATTTCTTTTCTTTCAGAATACCCTTTTTTTAAATAATCTATATCTTTAAACTGCATAAATTTTTAACTACAACTTTCTTTATATAATTTATTGTATTATAACTTATCTAGAATAATAATATTTATAAGAGAAGATTTATAAATTTTTACATTAAATAAAATTTACAAGGGGCAATAAAGACTCCAAGTTTTTCTTGGTAACTTAAAAAATGAAATACATAAACAAAATAGATTCAATATCTCAAGATCTTTTTTATCATGCTCTAGAATCATTAAGGCTTATTCCTATAGGTGGTGAAATAATTTTCCTAGCTGAAGGAATAGAAATACCACCCCCTTATTTGCCACAACAAACAATTAATAGATACATAGAATACACAGCTAGTAAATGAATACTACCATTTTCTATACAAAAAGTTCAATATGATAATAAAGGAATTATAACAACAAATAGAAGACTTATTATTAAAAAAACTGAACAACCAATATTAGAAAGCCTAGTCTCTGGTAGTAGAGACAATAAAATAGAAATAGATTTACAACAAGGTTATAAAGATTTTAAAGGAATGCATCTAACTTTATTAAAATTATCAGATTATCATATATATAAAGCGCATATAGTTTTATCTAAATATACAAGTCAAAATGGAAAACATAGTTATAATGATATTGAAATAGTTCTAGGAAAAATAATTAATGGAGTAGAATTAAGAATACAAAATCCAGATAGAATAAACACAATTCAAAATCAAACTAAAGAATGGTTTGGTAAATTAAAAAATATATCTAGATATTTATAATTACTTCTTTCCTTCTCTTCTTTCAATTTCAGCTATTAAACGATCAACATCAACCCTATTAGTAGAAATAGTTCTATGCATATCAGGATCTAATTCTACTTTACCACACAACCAATTCTTAACTTGATCATTGTGCAAATTCCAATTATAAGATCTTAATTGATTAACTAAATCTAAAGGCAATAAATGAGTTTGATTATCATTAAAAATATATTTATACAAAGGTCCTCTTTGACGTCTTCTTGTACGTCCAGATTCTTCTATTAAAGAATTTTTAAAAGTCATAAATCCATCAGAACTTACTTTAAATTCTATATTTCCATCAGACCTAGGTTCAAATTTCTCGCAACTATTAAATTTTACAGAAATTGACATATCTTCTAAAAAATTCTGATTATAACACAAAATAACTAAATGATTAATAGGCATAAACTCACTATCATAAGGCTCCTTAATTAATTGTGGTGGATTTCTAGTTCTATAATGAATAATAGTGCCTCTAATTTCTTCTTTTGTACCAATAATTATAGCATCATTTAATAAATCTCCATGTAACAATTTAGTTCTATATTCTAAATAAACCATTAATTTAAAAAATAAAATAAATTAATAAGCTTTTCCATAAAATAATTAAAATGAATAATAATTTAGAAATTAAAAGAAAACTTTTTCATATAATAGCTGGTTTATTAGCTATAGTTTTACTAGATCTAAAAATATTAAATGTTTTAATTTTAAGTATAATTTTACTCTTAGGTATAATTTCTTCAATTTTAATAAAAAAGAAAATAAAAATTCCTCTAATTTATTGGTTCTTAAATAAAATGGATAGAGATGAAGACTTAAAAAATTTTCCAGGAAAAGGACCAATATTTTTTGTTTTAGGTTGCATTTTATCTTTATTATTATTTGAAAAAAATCTAGCTCTTGCTTCAATAATGGTATTAACAATTGGTGATGCAGTTAGTTTATTATTTGGAATAAATTTTGGAAGAACTGTAAACCCATTAAATAAGAAAAAATTAATTGAAGGTACAATTATAGGAATTTTATTATCAACAATAGCAGCAACATTATTTTTAAATCTAAGAGAAGCTTTTATAGCATCATTATTTGGAATGATAATTGAATCAATTGAATTAAGAATAACTAAAAAAATAATAATAGATGATAATATTACAGTACCATTAATAGCAGGAAGTTCTGTATTATTATTTAGATTATTAGGAATATAAACCAACAGTATCTTGATATCTTTTACTAACAGATTCAGGTACAGAAATAGTATTTCTTACAGTTCCTGGTAGAATTATTTTAGCTCTACAATATCTTCTTGTCATATCATCTATTTCCATAAATTCTTTTCCAATTCTAGAATAAGGATGTCTTGAAGTAACATCACTTTTTCTACCTTCTAACAAAGTAATCTTTCTATCACCAAATAAATCAACTTCATAACCTTGATATTTTTTTAATATAAAATGTAAAGGCATATCTTGTTTGTAAATTAAGCTTATACATTTTTCTTTATCTTTATGTTCCCATCTCTCGCCTATAGATTCAAAATCACTACCTTCATATTCAATAGAATAACCTCTTGGATAAAAATCTTCATCTCTTAAATATTCTCTCATATTTTTTAATAATCCTTTAGTTTCTTCAATATATTTTGGATCATCTTTAGTTTTTTTAAATGCAGTTCTAACAACTTCAAACCACATATCTCCAGTATCAAGCATAGAATTTATAGCAGGAGTAAATAATAAAGAACCTAATCTAGTTAATTTTCTATTAATCTCAAATAAACTTTTTTTCCTAATATATCTTGAAATTAAGAATTCTATATTTAGAAATGAAATAGCTTCAGAATTATAATTAGTTATATTAAATGGAAGAGCAGGATTTAAAGGTTTTTTATTCTCAAATTCAATAACTCCTTCTTTATCAGATTTAACTTCATTATAATAAGCAATTTGTAAAGCAGCTGCATGATGACAAAAAACACCATATAACTTATGCCTCATATCATTATAATAAGAATCATCACACTCACAATTAAATTCATTAATACCTAAAGTTCCATCTCTATTTAGATTTGGATTATTTATATGGACTTTTCTATGTGCTTTTCTCCCTCTTGCATTGCTCTTAGATGTAACTTCACCAGATAAATTATAAGTCCCATAATGTCCTTTTTTTATAGCACTATTGTAAATATCTTTTTCCCATAAATTCATAGCATCTTCTTTATCAAGAATTGCTTCTAATAAAATATCTTTTACTTCTGCAGGTTTTAAATCTAAAAACTTAGATTCTTTTCCAGTTAAACTAAATATTGGAGAATCTGGTCTAGTATGTTGTGTTCTTTTAGTTCTTTCTTGTAAATAAGCCCTATGTTTTTGCCATCCACCAATATCATTTTCTAAAGAATCTGCACCAGATAATTGTACTGCAGCAGTTAAAAAAGAAGTAATTGGATAAACTATATGTACTCCATTTCTATTTCTAGTTCCTAAACCATAAGTTCTTGGTAAAACTTGTAAAGTTTTCAATTTTTCATTTTCCATAAAATAAGATAACAATAATTCTATATAAGAGTTTGAGGGGATGTATAACACCACAATATTTATATTATAGTAATACTAATTAATGTTTATGCAAAATATAATAGAAGAAATAGGATTAACACCAATAGAAGCAAAAATATATCTAACATTAGTAAGAAAAGGTCCTTCACCAGTAGGCAATATAACAAAAGAAACAGGAGTACATAGAAGAACAACTTATGATATTTTATATAGATTAAGAAGTAAAGGATTAGTAAGTAATATAGTTCTAGAAAATAAAAGATATTTTGAAGCTGTTAATCCTGATAGATTACTAGACCTAATTAAAGAAAAAGAAAATAGTCTAAAGAATATTATGCCAGAATTAAAAGAATTATACAAATCAACAAAAGAAAAAAATGAAGTATTATTATTTAAAGGTAAAAAAGCATTAAAAAATGTTTTAGAAGATCAAATTAAAGAAGGTAAAGAAATATTATTTATGGGAAAACCTTTAGAGATAAATGAATTAACAAAAATTACTTTCTCTAGGTATTATAATAATAGAATTGAAAAAAAATTAAATAATAAAATATTATACTATGGGAAAAAATATAATATTAAAAAAACAAAGTTATCTGAAATAAAATTTATTAATATAGAAAATAAATCTTCAATGTCAACATTTATTTATGGAGATAATGTTAATATAATGTTATGGAAAGATGAACCAATTTTTATAATTATTAGAGAAAAAGAAATTGCAGATGGATTTAAAGCGCAATTTAATGTTTTATGGAATATAGCTAAAAAATAAAGATTAGAAACATTATATTAAATTCTAACAAATGCTTTTAATATCAATATAGATTAAATTTTAATGAAAAGTCCTATTCTTGAAGATATAGTAATTGAAGATTTAAAAAATAAAGAAGCAATTAGTAGAACTTTTAGTTCAAGATTAGCTAGCTTTATAGATACTACAATTACAAGGCACCCAATAACAACTTCTTCTATAACTTTTGGAGCATTAGAATATATAAGATATAAACATCCAGAATTAATTCCTAATGCTCAAATGAATTTAGCAATTGTTTATTCATTTTGTTATATTCCAATCGGTTTAATCAAAGAAAATATTTTAGAAGCAAGAAAGATAAAAATTAAAAATCCATATAATTTTTTTCTAGAAAACCCAAGAATAAGTGCATTAGCAGCTTACATTAGTTTAGCATTTGCAACTTACTATGGAGAATTAAAAATAGAAGATTTTGATCATAAATTTTTAAAACAAATGGCTATAGCTCATGGAGTTCAAGCAAGCATATTAACAGAAGTTATTAGCAGAGGACTTAATAATTTAAGAAAAATAAAAACAAATATTAAAAGAACAAAAACATCATTAATTGAAAGATTATATAATACTTTATTTGAACATCCAATAGCTCTATCAGTTTTACCATTAATCTATAATGCTTATGCAACATATCATTATAGAACTGCATTCAGAATTAATCATAATAATAAAAATTATCTAAATGGAAATTTATTAGAAGATGTAATAAATAATCCTGGAGCATTAATATCAATAGCATCAAGAGCTGGATTTGAAACATCTATATGGTTAGGAATGTTTACAATAGGAAGTTCAATATTACATACACATACATTAAAAGATTTTTATTATAGAGCAGCCAGAAAATATAATTCATTATTTAGAATAAAAGATAAAGCAATAAAATATCAAGAAAGATTAGTAGCTCTACCTCACAGTGTAGAAAAATCAATTGAAGATATAGTAATTCTAGGAAATATGCATTATGAAAAAAATAATAGAGATCAAGCATTTACATATTATAGAAAAGCATTAAGATTATTTGATAAAAAATCAACACAAATAAGCTATGCAGATTTTTTCAGAAAAAGCTTTAGAATAGATAAAATTACAAGATTATTAAGAAAAAATAAAATAAATAATTTAGATGATGAGGAATCTTTGATAAACAGAGTTTTTATTGGTTTGTTAAATAAAGATATAAAAGCAGCTGAAGAAATGAAAAAAGTTGCAGATAATAATCCAGAAGATGCAAGTATTAGATATATGTATGGTAAAGTTTTAGATATTCTAGGATATAAAGAATCAGCAAAATTACAAAAGATAAAAGCAATTGATATAGTAATATCAAAAAGTGAAAAACCAAATGAATATTCAGGAAGCAAAAATCTAATATTAAGTTTTGATAACAATATTTTGAGAGGAGATGTAATTGCAAAAGTAGAGCCTTTAGAAAAAATATTATCTGAAATAGAAACTACAGAAAATTTAAGGAAAATAACTAAAGATCACGAAGACAAAGACGTACCAATACCAATAGGAGCAGTAGAAATAAATGGAAAAACTTGCTATGTTATGGAATTAGCTTCTGGAGAATTATTAGCTGATAAAATAAAAGATAAGAAAATCCCTCTTGAAGAATTTCATTCTATAGCTGATTATCTAGGATTAATTCATGCAAAATTAACAACCAATATGGAAGAAAGATATTATATAGACACAATTAAAAAAAGATTAGATTCAACAGGTCTAGAACCTACTGAAGTAAATTTTATATGTGTAAATTTAATGGATATAGATCATTGTATAAATAATATAATTAAATGTTATAATAAAGATGCACATCCTAGAAATTGGAAAGTTGATGAATTTGGAGGTATAATAGCTCTAGATTTAGAAGAAGGAAGATTAGTTCCACTAACATTTGACACAGCTAATTTAATTTCTCAATATCATCTAGATGAAGAAACTCAAGATTCAATATCATACAAACACTTTGAAAGTTTTAGTAAGTATTCTAAAATAGATATTAATTTTAATGATTATAGATTAGCTTATTTAAATTCAGTAATAATAAGAACTTTTGAAATATATTATCAAGTAAAAGATCAGAATAAAGAAGTTATGGTTAACTCACTAAATAATGCAATAAGATCTATAAAATTAATAGAAAAAGATTTTAATAATTATTATAAGCAGAGAAAAAATTCATATAATGGATTAGCCCAAGCATTAATAAAATTAAAAAAAGAAAAATAAAACTTATTTTTTTCTCATATCTTTACAGTCTTTACACATTGACATACCAAGATGTGTTACTCCAACCATTAGGAATAAAACTGTCCACCATTGTAAATTCCAAAATTTCCAAACACCCAAATCTACTAGTAAAAATAAAACACCAACTAATACTAATAGAAATGCAGTTACTTTAGAACATTTTCCACAAGCATGCATCATTTGTTTTCACCTCCTTTATTAATAAAAATAAGGATAATATATTCCATTAATATTAGTATATTAATTTAACTATATTGAAAAGTTTTCATGAATTAAGTGGTAAATTATATAAACTTCAAAACCATAGTAATAAATTATGAAAGTAGAAGTAAAAAGGGGCAGAGTATGGTTGCCCAATAATAAAGAATGGTTAAATAAATTTATAGAGTTTAATATAAGTAACAATAAAAAGAAAGAATCTTTTGTTACTTGCATTAATAAAGATGGCAGGTTTTATATTCCTAAGCAAATAAGAAGTAAACTCAATATAAATAAAGAAATTAATATTAATAATATAAAAATATTGAATAATATAAAAAGAAATGAAAAATTAATTAAAAAAAATAAATTAAATTTAATTGCCGCAATTCCAGAAAAAACATTATCAAATTATAATATTATAGTTGTTGATAAAAAAGATAAGTATCTTTGTTGGTATTCTGCAAAAGGCAGACCCAATGAAATAATTTTAAATAAACACCTCCCAATAGAATTTATTAAACTTTTAGGCTACTTTCAAGCAGAAGGAGGAAAACCTAAATTACAAAAGAGAAGAGGAAGAGAATTTAATTTCACTAATTCAGATTTCAATTTAATAAAAGAATTTTTTGAACTATCAAATTATCTATTTGATAAAGATTTATGGAAATTTATTATATCTCACAACAAAAATCTGAATAAAAGCGAATTGGATATTTTAATTAATAAATTAAGAAGTTTAGAAATAAAAAAATCAAATATAAAACTAAGAGAAGATAATAATTTAAAAACTTATGGTATCAGATTGTATGTATCTAATAGCATATTAGCTGAAACCATTAATAATATGAATAAATTGATTAAGGAGTTAATGTCAAAGAGTAAAAACAATTTATTTTTTAAATATTATTTTAGAAGTTATATAGCTGGAGACGGAAATTTCTTCTCTAATAGAGACAAATTCGGTTCCCTACATTCAAGAATGAGAGTTTATGAAGAAAAAGAAGAATACATAAATATGCATAAAAGATTATTTGATAAATATATTATAAATGGAAAAATAAGAAAAGATCCAAAGAAAAATTTATATTACTATACAATAACAGCTAATTGGTTTACTTTACTTAAATTTCTTGAATATAATTTATTTATAAATAATAACCATTATAAAAAATTAATATGGGCTATTTCTAATCATAAAAAATATAAGGCCGTTAAACACATAGTAAGATTAAAAAATAATTTTTCATCTTATGATATCAATAAATTGTTCAATAAAAATTACAGTGGTGGATCTCATTGGCTAAGAGATAGAGAAAAAGAAGGACTAATTTTTTTAAAATATAAGGAAAATAATAGATCTTATTGGAAATTAACTAAAGAAGGATCAAAACTGAAAAGATTACTTAAAAATATTAACTCATCGAGTTACCTTAAATGAGTCAACCTTCTCTTTTAATTCTCTCGCCTTTTTATTTTTCTCAAAATGAAGTCTAACAGGCTCTATTAGTTCATCAATATATTTAGCTATAGAATTCTTTAAATCCATTGGATGAACCTTTTTATCTACAAATAAGTCTCTTAATTCTTCATAACTTTTAACTTCCAGATTTCCACCAAATCTAGCAGGCCTTTCAATAGTAATTTTTTTATATTTTTCAAATACAATATATTTTGCATATTCTAAAACAGGATTATCTTCTTCTTGGCCTTCTGGACAATATGCTTTTTTAAACTTATTATATATTTCTTCTTTTGAATCTGTAATAAATATTGCAGTATCTGGTTTTGATTTAGACATCTTCATTGCTATTTTTCTATCCATGCCTTCTAAATTAGTTTCGGTAAACTGCAATCCCAATAACATATGATGAGAAATAACTACAGGAGGTTTGAATCCCAACTTAGGGAATATGTCTCTAGCTAACATATTTACTTTTCTTTGATCCAATCCCAGTTGAGCAATATCTGCTTCTAAATGGTGAATATCAGCAGCTTGCATTAAGGGATATAATATTTGAGCAGAAGGATTATTTACACTATCCTCTCTTCCCATTATTTGCCCACATCTTAAAACTCTCTGAACACTAGCATGCATTGACAATTTTAAAACAGTTTCCCAATATTCTGGATGTTCCTTTATGAAATCGGAAGTCCAAATAAATTCAACGTTCTTCATATCTAAACCACAAGCTTTCCAAACTTCTATAAAATATTCACCAACGATCCTTATTTTTTTTAGATCTCCATCAAATTTATTATTTAACATAGCAAACAAATCAGCAACCCAAAATCTAAATTTAATTCCAGTAGAAGTTAATTTATTAACAGTTATAGTTCTCATTAAACTCTGGGCTACATGCAATTTTCCACTAGGTTCAAATCCGTCATAAGCAATAATTTTTTTCTTAGTTTTAAATAATTCTCTTAATTCTTCTTCTGTAACTATTTCTTCAGCAAATGATTTAATAATCTCAATTTTCTTATCAATGTTCATTAAAAATTTAATTATAATTTACTATATTAATCTTTCTTTAGATAGTATTATAAGTAACTCAAACAAAGAAATATATAATAATGGCAGAGAGATATATTATTATCATAGTAAAGAAAATTAAAAATTATATAAAAGAATATTTAGAGGGTAATGGAAGTTCTGAAAAAGTAATAATAACATTCACAAGAAGTCAAATATATGATTTTTTAGTTTACAGGGATAGTGAAGAATATTTTAAACCTCTAGAACCTTATGTAAATGCACTTAAAGCAGATTATAAAAAATCACTAGAAAAATTAGAAATACGAATTCAAGGAAAAAGGCAAAAAGAAGGCCCGTGGTTTCATATTGCACCAAATTATAAAGTAAAAACATTAAAAAAAATAATAGGAATATTTCATATAAGTCATAAAGAATATTTTACTTTAGATTTTACTAAGGTACCAAATACAGAATTCTATAATTACATAAAAATATTTGTTAGTATTATCCCAAACATTGTATTAAGGTTGTACGAATTAGGAAATTCAAATAATGACAATATACAATTAAAAATTCCATTAGATTTAATGTGGGTATTTAGACATAGAGATACTTTAGTCATTCATTATAGAAATGCAACCTCAAGTAAAATAATAAGAGAAATAGTAAATCAAGAATGTGAGAAAGTAAAAATAAAATTAGCAAGAAACCAAATTAGAGTTGAATCAAGCTTTGATTTTAGCGATAAAATCCAAGAAGATTCATTTTCTCATTCATTAATAATAAGCGAAATAATAGCAAAAGAAATAGTTAGAAATGCAAAGAAATTTAAAAATTTAAATAATGAAGCTTTTGCAAGTTATATAGAAAAAAAGATTTTAGAACTAAATAAAAAATCTATAGAAGATATGCATAAAGTATTTATACAATAAAAATATTTATAAAAAATGAAAAACATAACAAAAGTTTATGAATTTAGAGTAAAATTATATGTAAAAAAATTTGATGAAGAGAAAAAATTTTACAGTGAGTTATTAAATTATAAACTAATAAAAAGTTGGAATGATCCAGAAGATAGAGGGGCAATGTTTGACACTGGATTTGGAATAATAGAATTACTAACGCCTGATGAAAAGTATGTAAAAATTCAAGGTTGTGATGTTTCATTAAGAGTAAAAGATGTTTGGAAATTATATAATGAATTAAAAGATAAAATAAAAATTATTAAAGAATTAACCAATAGAGAATGGGGAGATACTGATTTTAAAATTCAAGATCCAGAAGGCTTTCATATAACATTTTTTAGTAAAACAAAATAAAGCTAATTAA
>JAHFKB010000040.1 GCA_023245565.1 archaeon | reverse complement strand
AACAAATAGCAACTTCTTTAGCAGGAAGCGATCCTATGCCTCCTACAATTGTTACAGATAATGAAATGCCTATGGGGGATTATAATTTAGTATTGATAGGAAATGCATGTAATAATCAATTAATATTTAGAGAATTAAATACTATGAATTGCAACTTAAATTTATTATCTGGGCAAGGATTATTAAAATTATTAAATCATGATAGAACTAGCACTTTAATAGTTTCTGGAGATAGTGAAGGAATGATGAAAGCTGTTGTTGTATTAAATAATTATAATTTCTATCCTTTAACAGGCAGAGAAGTTATTGTTGAAGGAGAAATGGGAAATTTAGTATTAAATTATGGGGGTCTTTCTAGTGTTCAAAGTACTTTAACTTATAATAGTGGTTATCCTTCTTATGCAGATTATAGTCCAGTCAGTACTAGTTCTTCCTATAATTATAATAATCCAACTTATACTCCTACTTACAATGATTATAGTGGTGCTTCTTCAGGTTATACTCCTTTAGCTACTAATTATCAAACTCCAAGTTATTAAGGTGTTAATTATAATTTAGAATACAGCCCAGTTACAGGCAGTTATTATTTAACAATTTAATTCTTGATAATAATAAGTTTATTATTTTTGGCTCTTTCTAATTGTATTTCTGATCTAATTTTAAGATAGACATTAGTTAATTCCATACTTCTTTGTTTTATTAATTGTGATGGTAATTGCTTTAATTTGCTAGATATTGTATTTGGTCTTGAAGCATATTTACTTATATTTAATACTTCAAATCTTAATTTATTAACTAAATCAATAGTTTGATTAAAGTCTTCTTCAGTTTCTGTTGGATAACCTACAATAATGTCTGTACTTATCGATATTCCTGGATTATTTTCTCTAAAATTATTTATAATTAATTCAAATTCTTCTACTGTATATTTTCTTTTCATTTCTTTTAACACTTTATTAGAACCTGATTGTACTGGAAGATGAATAAATTTTATAATTTTTGGATTTTTATAAACTTCAACAATTTCATTTAAATATTTTTTTGTATGTTCTGGATTTCCCATACCAACTCTTATTTGAAAATCTCCTTCTAAATTAACAACTTCTTTCAATAGGTCTGCTAAATTATAACCTAAATCAAAACCATAACAAGCATTATCTGTACTTGTAAGATTAATTCTTTTATAACCTAAAGAAATATATTTTTTTACTTCTTCTATAATTTTTTCTTTTGGATACGATATTAAGTCTCCTTTTGCAAATTTTGTAGCGCAAAAACCACAAAAAGATTTACAACCTTCTGCTATTTGAATAGATGCTGTTTTATTATCTTCAAATAATTTTGGAAGTCCTAGTTTTATTTCTTTTCTTTTATTTGTCAAAATCACTTGTTCATTTTCTAGAATTTTATTAATTACTTCTGGAATTTGAGTTATATTTTGAGTACTAACTAAAGATACTCCTTGTTTTAGATATTTTTCTAATTTATCTTTTTCTGCTATTGGCATACAACCTGTAATTATTAATTTTTTATCTTTTATATTTTCAATTTGAGAAAATATTTTATTTACAGTAACATTTTTTACTGCACAAGAATTTATTATTGCTACATCTGCTTCATTAAGATCATTAACTACTTCATGACCTGCTTCTATAACTAGTCCAGCTATTATTGAACCATTATCATAATTAGCTGTACAACCATAATTATCAATGTAAATACTTGCCATTAGAATTAATAAAAGAGAATTATTTAAAAAACTATCCAAGAGATATAAATGTTAAAATATCTAAAAGCTTATTAATTGATTATTCAAATTATTTTTATGACTCAAGAAAGGACTGTTCGTGGAAGTTATGAAAAAGTAACTGATCTTTTTAGGCTTTTAGGTCCTGAATATAATCATTTAGAAATAAAACTAAGAGATTTAAAATTAGATAATGATATTTCTGAAAAAACTAGTATGCCTTATGCTAATGTTGAAGAAATTTATTCTTTTAATAATCATAAATTATATGATGAAGATGGAGCACTTATTGCATCAACTCAAGTTCATGTTTTTAATGGTCCTTATGCTTTAGATAAAAAATGGAGGCCAGTTAATATTAAGATGAATGTAGATGGACATTCTTATGTTGATGTAGAGAAATTGAAAAGTTGGCCTAATTATTTTGTTGATATTAAAACCCGTGTTTTAACTCTCATTGGATTTGGTTATTCAATACAAGAATTTGAGGCTATGAAAAATCAAAGAGATGATTTTCCTGGAGATATTGATGCTGAAGAGATATTAAAAGTCTATGCAAATAGATAGTTAAATATTTAAGTGTTCTTAATAATGAATTATAATTCTGGAGGAATAAAATGGAATGGGATAAATTAGCAAATGAAAATGATATTAATAAAACTGTAGAATCTGTAAAATCTAGAGGTATAAATGTTATACTTGTAGATAATAAAGAAGAAGCTCTTGAAGAAATAAAAAAATTAATTCCTAAAGGTTCTGAAGTTATGAATGGTTCTTCTACTACTTTAAATGAGATTGGTTTTATGGATTATTTAAAATCTGGAGAACATGGATGGAAAAATTTACATGAAGAAGCTTTGAAAGAAAAAGATATGGGTAAACAAATGGATTTTAGAAGAAAGGCAGTTTGTGCTGAATATTTTTTAGGAAGTTTAAATGCTATATCTAAAAATGGAGAATTAATAGCTTGTGATAATTCTGGATCTAGGGTTGGAGCTTATTTATTTGCAGCTAAAAATTTAATATTGGTTGCTAGCACACAAAAGATAACTAATTCTTTAGAAGAAGGAATGAAACGTATTAGAGAACATGTATTTCCTTTAGAAGATGCAAGAGCTAGAAAAGCTTATGGCTTTCCAAGTAATACTAGTAAATGGATTATTATTGAAAAAGAAATATTTACTAATAGAACTACTTTGATATTAGTTAAAGAGAAATTGGGATTTTAATTCTTTTTTTCTAATAATTAAAATCAACACCTAGTACATTTCCTAATTCCCTATAAAATCTTTTTGTTTCCTGAATTGTAACATTTGTCCAAAATGTTGAGAATTTCGAATATGGATCCTTATCTACTGTTTCTCCTCTGGGTGCAATAGTTTTGAATATAACAGGTCTTACTTCTGGAATTCCAAAGTTGCTTGTAATTTCTCCACCAGCAATATCAGTATAGTAACCGTGGCCACTTAACTCCCCACTGAGTGAATCTCCTGGAGATACTCCATAAGGTTTATTATCATTAAATATTGCCACAATTTTTCTTCTTTTAATATAATTATTTTCAGCAGGATATATATGTTCAAATCTATAAATTCTAACGTTGTCTCTTTCATACATTGTTGAATTATTTTCGTCTAGGGCTTCCATCAAACTAGCTAATTGAGATGTCTTCATTTTACTAAAGCCTTCATTATATTTATTTTCGTACAAAATTCCTAAAGAAACTGCATTTAATAAACCCAATGTTGCTAAAGCTAATCTTAAAACCATAATCTTTAGTATTCAGAAGGATTTTTAAATTTAACTTTATTACTAAGATCTAGGTTTATTTCATAGTTTATTTTAACTACCAATTGGCCTCTTCTTGCTAAACTTACTGAATTTATAATGAAAGGGTTTGGAAGAAATAACATAAAAATTCTATAATATCTTAGTTCAAAACTAAATAAATTTGCAAAACCTTTAATTAGTTTTTAAATCTTATGAAAATTTCTTCTTATAGGATTAATTTTAAGTGCCCCGCACGAGATTTGAACTCGTGTCAAAGCCTTGAGAAGGCTCTATCCTTGGCCGGGCTAGACGAGCGGGGCATAAGTAAAACAATTAGAAATCTTTTATAAAACTTGCTAGAACTTAATTAAGCAGTTTGCTTTTGTAAAATACTATTGTTTGCATATTCAATTACTTCATTAAAAGAATCTGTATTATCTGTTGCATAAATTATATCTAGAGCTTTTTTAAACCATTTTACAGTTATTAATTCTTTTTTGTTTTTTATTGCTTGTAATAAATCAATAGTTTTAATTTTTCTAATTTGATTGTTTTTTAAACATTCAGATAAAACATTTTCAATACTTTTATTGCATATTTCTACCATATCTGCTCCAGAATAGAATTCTGTTGCTTTAGCTATTAAATCAAAGTCTATATCTTCTATAGGTTTATTATCTAATTGTATTTTTAAAATATTTTTTCTTGAAGAAAAATCAGGTGGTGGAACAAACAAAGTACTTCCAAATCTTCCTTCTCTTCTTAAAGCTAGATCAATTGACCAAGGTTCATTTGTTGCAGCAATTAATAATATTTTTTGATCTTTGTTTCCTAAACTATCAATTTCTGTTAGTAATTGTGATATCATAGACTTATCATGACCTATGGCTTGATTTCTATCTTGACCTAGAGATTCAAATTCATCAAAGAAAATTATACAAGGTTGATTATCTCTTGCTAATTTAAATAACTTAGAAATGTTTTGTTCTGTTTCACCTACATATTTGCTTTTAATATCTGAAACTTTTACATTGAAATAAGCAACATTGGCTTCTCCAGCTGTTGCTTCTGCTATAAAACTTTTACCACAACCCGGAGGACCATACATTATAATTCCTCCACCAAACTTTTTTCCAAATAGTTCAAAAAGTTTTTGATTTTTTAAAGGTTCTATAACTTTAAGATTAATTTTTTCTTTAATTTTTTCTAAGCCAGCTATATCTTTGAATTTTGTATTTGGTTTTTTTGCTAGAGCAAATTCATTTAATTTCATATTATTTTCAGGAAGTATATTTACTATTCTTGCTTTTTCTATTAATTCTTCAGCTTTTTTTAAATATTCTTTTTCATTTTTTTTATCTTGTTTAGATTTAATTAAATATTCTTCTGCGCCATCTAGATAATATTTACTTAAATTTAATTTGTAATTACTTCCTTGAATATTAATTGTATTGTACATTTCTTACTCCTTGATTTCTTTCATAATTTGAGAATCTTAATTTATATAATTCATTAAATAGTGAATTTCTTTGATTATCAAATTGTGAATTTATTTTTGGTTGCATAGTTTGTTGTATTGGATTGTAGTTTGTTATTGTGTTTCCTAAATATGAGCTTAATGGTGTTGTTAAACCAATATTTCCATAGTTTATTCCTAATGGTCTGCTAAATTGAATTTGGGTTGGAGCATATGTTCTTATTTGGGGTGCTGCTGTTGCATAACTTGAATTTATTTTACTTTGTCTTTGCTCATTCATAAACATACTTAACATATATTTTACTTCAGAGTCTTGTCCACACAAAATTAATCCCCCCTAATTTTATATTTTGGTGCTATTTTTGCTGCTGTTGCTATAATTGGTTTAATAGCATTATCTAATTTATAATAAATATATTTACCTTCTCTTCTTGCTTCAACCATTCTATTATTTTTTAATAATTTTAAACTATGAGAAACCCATGTTTGTTCAAATCCTGTATCTTTACATATTTGTGTAACTGTTTTAGATTTATCACTAACTGAATTAATTATTTTTAATCTATCTTTATTAGCTAGAGTTTTGAATAATAATGCATAAATTTCTTCATCTGATAAATTTGTCATATGATAATATTATCATATAAGTTTATAAAGTTTACTGTTAGAATTTTAAGTGAAAATTTCTTATATATATTTAATAGCGGGCTCGATGGGATTTGAACCCACGACCCTTTGATTAAGAGTCAAATGCTCTACCAAGCTGAGCTACGAGCCCTTAAAATTTAAGCACAGGAAAACGGTTATAAAGATTTCTAAAGTGCATTTTTATAATGAATAAATATGAAGCAGAAATTCAAGGGAAAAGTTTAGAATTATTATTAAATTCTATAGAATTAGCTAAAATTGTAAGTGAGAAATCAATCCTTAGAAGAAGGTTAATCCAATCTAAAACCAGGGTTCGTACTGTTTCTGGAGTTGGAACGATAGCGGTAGAAGAAATTGAACATTCAAAATATATAAGGGCATATGCAAATTTAGAAAGATTAGCAGATCAAGGAAGATCAGAAGAATTTTTATGTTCTTTAAATAATTATTTTATTATTAGAGATAATTGCTATTTGTCATCAATTAGAGAAATATTGGTTTCAGATTATTTAGATGCAAGTTCTAATTTTCATTCTGATATTACTAAGGATTTATTTTTAAAAGATGAAGAACTAGATGAAAAATATTCTAAGTTGGGAAAAATTAGAACTTATCGTTTTCGTGCTTTAGGAACAGGGGCAGGTGCTTTAATAGCTTCTAGCTTAACAAATGTAAATAACCCTAACTTTAGTTCTGCCGGTTTAAGTATGGCAGCATTTCTATTTATTTTCAGTGGTGGAATTTCTCTTTATTTAGAGTATTTAAAAGGAAAAGATGGAAAAATTAAATTTAATGAATCCTATTTTCATGAAATAAGATCTAGAATGGATGATGATTATTTAAAAAATTTATTAAATTCAAACCAAGATATTATTAAAAATAAACTTAATAGTGCTTAAATTAAAATATAATATGAATTATAATAATTAAAGAACACATAAATTCATAAATAAAAATTAAATCAAAAATTTATGTTAACAGAACTTGCTGCATACAAAAGAGAGTTTATTGAATTCTTATTACAAAATAAAGCTTTGAAATTTGAAGGTGCTATGAATATGTATAAAATTGCTGCAAGAGCTGGAGTAAATAATTTTGTTGTTCCTGGGAATAAACCAGATGTAATAGAACAAATAAAAGCAATTATAGAAGAAGAAGGAAT
>JAHFKB010000054.1 GCA_023245565.1 archaeon | reverse complement strand
ATATAAAAGAGTATTGATTTAACCAAAATTTGATTCTCTTAGAATTTGTTCAGCATCAGGTTCTTTTTCTATAGTTCCTTCTCCACCACAATTACCACATCTTTTTGGAGGATCTGTTCTAGGTACTCTTGGTGAAAATTTAAACCTACAGCTCCTACATAAAAATCTTACCATAATAATTAATAGGTGTTGTTATTTATAAATCTTATTATACTCAAGTAATTATTTCTAGAAGTTTCTTACATAAACTTTTTATACTATCCAAGGAGATTTTTATTTATGAAAATAATTTATTTAATATTATTATTAATATTTTTTCTTTCTATTGGTGTTTATGCCCATGAAACAGGACAATCTCATTTAGAATTACCTGCTGGTTTACTTAAACAAATAGAATATCAAAATCAACTTGCTTTAGGTGTTACATTTTTAATAGCATTATTAGCTGGAATATTAACATTTACTTCACCTTGTAGTTTTGTTATACTTCCTTTGTATTTTTCATTTGTATTTAAAGAAAAGAAAAAAGCTATGCTTGCAACTTCTTCTTTTGTATTAGGTTTAACAATTGCATTTGCTATTTTTGGATTAGTAGCAGGATTAATTGGGAATTATTTTAATAATTATAAATTATATCTAGCTTCTATATCTGGAATTTTTATAATTTTATTTGGTATTATGATGATTTTTAATAAGGGATTTAGTTTTTTTACACCAAAAGTTTCAGAAAATAAAAAAGGAGTTTTAAGTTTTATTTTATTTGGATTTTTATTTGGAGTTGGATGGAGTCCTTGTGTGGGTCCAATTTTAGGATCTATATTTTTCTTAGCAGCAAGTTCTGGAACTTTAATAAAAAGTATTTTATTACTTATTACTTATAGTATGGGGATTTCAATTCCATTACTAATATTTGCTTATTTCTCAGATAGAATAAATCTTTCTAGTTTAACTTCTAGAATGAAATCTATTAATTTTAGTATCTTGGGAGAAAAATTTATGACTAATATTTATAATATTATATTTGGAATTATTACTGTATTTATTGGAATTATAACTTTTTTTTACAAGGGAACAACTTATGTTGAATATATTGTGAGTTATACAACTGGGTGGGTGATGTTAAGTTTTATAGATTTAAATGATAAAATAAGAAATTTAAATATAAATTCAAATATTGGAAATATTATTGGAATATTTTTAGCTTTAGTAATTATATTTATTATTTTAATAGTAATAATTAAAGGTATAAAAAAGAGGAAGTAAATTTAATAACTTTTAAATACTATAAATGATGTGCAAAATTTGGTAATGAAAAAAGAAAATAATAAAGGTGTGGGTATTTTATTTATTATTGGAGTGGTTGCTCTTTTAATAATTAGCATAGTTAATGTTTATGCTTTAAGTTCTTTATCTAATAATATGGGTTTTTCTGGAAGTAAATTTGCAGGTGGCAAAGATATTGCTAATGTAGATTTAACTTCAATTCATTCTACAGGCCAAGCTGTTGCTACTTTATTTCCTGTTGATAAAATAAAAACACAACAAGAGGCTATTGATGTTTTAGTACCAAGCGGAACTCCTGAATATGGAGAAGCACTTGGAATAAGTTTTGATGATCCTGTAGGTGGTGAAAATAAATTAGCAAAATTATATCCTCAAATAAAAAATGAGGCAAAACAAGATCCTGTTTTATGGCAAAGATATATGAATCTCGCAACTAAACCTGTTGGAATATCTTGTGAATTTTGTTGTGGTATTGGGCCTATTGGTATAGATGGTAGTGGAGAATTAAAATGTGGTTGTGCACATAATCCTGCTATACAAGCTTTAACAATGTGGTTAATGAAAAATACTGATTATTCAGATGCAGAAATATTAAGAGAAGATTTAAAATGGAAAACATTATGGTTCCCTAAAGATATGATACAATTGGGATTAAAAGCTGCAGGTGGAGAAATTAATTTAAATGATCTGCCTGGGCAAGTTGGCGGATGTTAATGGAGGTAAAAATGAAT
>JAHFKB010000010.1 GCA_023245565.1 archaeon | reverse complement strand
ATTCTTGGTATGTATTAAAACCTAAGAAAATTGAATTAATTAATGAAAAATATTTTGGTTTTGAGAAGAAAAAACTAGAGCTTTAATTATTAAATTCTTTTATATTTTAATAAAATAGAATTTGTTACAACACTTACAGAACTTAGAGCCATTGCTCCGCCAGCAATCATTGGAGATAATAACCAGCCAGTAAATGGATATAAAATTCCTGCTGCAATTGGAATTCCAATAATATTATAAAATAATGCCCAAAACATATTTTGTTTAATTTTATTAATAGTTATTTTACTTAATTTAATTGCTTTTGGAACATCTAAAAGATCATTACGCATTAAAACAATGTTTCCTGTTTCCATTGCTACATCAGTTCCAGAGCCCATTGCTATTCCAATATCTGCTTGAGCTAATGCAGGAGCATCATTAATTCCATCACCAACCATTATTACTTTTCCTTTATTTTGAAGCTGCTTTACATAGTTTGCTTTATCTTCTGGTAAAACTTCAGAGAAGATATTTTTTATTCCAACTTGTTTTCCTATTGCTTCAGCTGTTTTTTTATTATCTCCTGTAATCATATAAACTTCTAAGTTTAGATTCTGAAGTTTTTTTACTGCTTGTAAAGAAGTTGTTTTTAATGTGTCTGCTATTGCTATTAATCCTAAAACTTTTTTACTATTTGAAATTATAATTACAGTTTTACCTTGTTCTTGTAATTCATTAATTTTATTTAGATTTGTTTTTATATTAAAATCTTTCATTAATTTTTCATTACCAATTAAATAATTTATAGATTTTATATTTGCAGTTATTCCATGGCCAGGAATTGCTTTAAATTTTGAAATTTTTTGTAATCTTATATTTAATTTTTTTGCGTGGTTAATAATTGCTTCTGCTAAAGGGTGTTCTGATTCTTTTTCTATGCTTGCTGCAATATTTATTAATTCTTTTTCTGATATTTCTAATGGAATAATATTAGTAACTTCTGGTTTTCCATTTGTTAAAGTTCCAGTTTTATCAAATATAATATACTTTGCTTGATGTGTGGTTTCTAAAATATCTCCACCTTTTATTAAAATTCCATTTCTTGCTCCTTTACCTGTGCCAACCATAATTGCAGTTGGTGTAGCTAAACCTAAAGCACAAGGACAAGCTATTACTAAAACAGCAACAGCAGTTAGTAAAGAGAATTCTATATTTTTATTTCCTATAAAATACCAAGTTAAAAAAGTAATTATTGATAATAATATAACTATAGGAACAAAATAAGCTGAAACTATATCAGCAAATCTTTGAATTGAGGCTTTTCTTCCTTGTGCATCTTCAATTAATTTTATTATGTGAGATAGAACTGTATCTTTTCCAATTTTAGTTGCTTTAATTCTTAAACTGCCGTGTTTGTTTATTGTTCCACCTATAACTAAAGAATTTTTTGTTTTTTCTATAGGAATACTTTCTCCTGTTATCATACTTTCATCAACAGAAGAATCTCCTGAGATGACAATTCCATCAACTGGAATTCTTTCACCAGGTTTAACTAATATAATATCATTTAGTAAAACTTGATCTATTGGAATTTTAATTTCTTTGTTGTTTCTTATAACATTTGCAGTTTTTGGAGAAATATTCATTAATTTTTGAATTGCTTCACTTGTTTTACCTTTTGCTATAGCTTCTAATAATTTTCCTAGAATTACTAAAGTAATTAAAACTGCAGAGACTTCAAAATATTGTCCTCCATTATTAAAAAAAATCATGTAAATACTATAAAAATATGCTGAACTTGTTCCAATAGCAATTAATGAATCCATGCTAGCACTTTTATTTTTTAATGCAGCCCATGTACCTTTATAAAAAATTGAACCTACATAAAATTGCACTGGTGTTGCTAATAACCATAATATGTATTCTGAGAGAGGGAGCTCAGAACCAATAAACAAAAGTCCATCTTTCATTAAAAACATACCAATTAATAATGCTGGTATAGAAAAAATTAAACTTATAGTAAATAATTTTTTTAATTTATTAATTTCTAATTCTCTTCTTTTTTTATCTTCATTTGGATCAAAACCTTTTGAAATATAAGCATTGTAACCTTTGGATTTTATTACTTCAATTAATTTCTGTTCATTTAATAAATTATTATCAAAATCTATTGTTGCTTTTCCTGTTGAATAATTAACGTTTGCAGTTTTTACACCTTGTGTCTTTAGTAAAGCTTTTGTAATTAAAGTTGAGCAACTAGCACAATGCATTCCATCTACATTAATTGTTAATTTTTTCATTTTTTATTTAAAAAATATAAGTTTAATGATAATAAGATGATTATTAATAATTGTATTTCTAAACCTTTAAATGGTAAAAATGCCCATGTAAAAGTTATTCCAAAAGTACTTAATATAAAAGGAAATAAACCTGAAATACAACTAGGGCAAATACCTGTAGATAAACTAGCAACTGTTAATCCACAAGAAAGTCCTGCTTGTTTTTTTATGTTATTTCTTTCTCTATATCTTATATAAATATAGATAATATTCATAGATAATAAAATTGCTATTGTTATTGCAAATATAATTGAAAAAGATAATTCTAACCAATTTATTTTTTCTAGATAATAAGGAATGTATTTTATTGTTAAGTAGAACTTGCTTAATAAAATATTTAGAACTAAATAAATTGAAGAAATAATTATTAAAAAATAGATATATTGTTTTTGAAATATTTTTTTCATATTACTTTTATTATTCCTTTTCCCATACCCATAGAGCATGAAAATGAAAATGTACCTTTATTTTTTGGTGTGAAAGTTATTGTTGGATTTGTCTCTGAGAAACTTTCAGAAACTCCTAAATCTGGTATACGAATTGAATTAAAACAACCTCGCAGCCTGTCTAAATCTGCATTTAAATTTACAGGAATTCCTTCTTTAACAATAATTTCCTGCGGATTATAATTAAATTTTCCCCAACTTAATTTAACTTCCTGAACACCATTTACAACTTTTGCTTCATAAGGAACATTTTTATCAACAAATGTATTTTTTTTATTTGATGTACAGCCTGTAACTAAAATAATTATAAGTACCATAATTACTAATATGATTTTTTTCATTTACAAAGCTCCTGCAAGTCCTGTTTTTGGACCATATATAATTATTAATATAAATAATAAAATAAAAATAAAACAATATAAAAAGAATTTTAAAAAACTTATTTTATTATTTTTTATATTTGGATTTTCTTCTATTACTTCTTCAAATAACATATAAGATAATCCCCACATTATAAATAAATTAATTATCATAAAGAAAGGCATGAAAAATAAAATGTTTTCAATTCTAAACATAGTTCCTATCATACTTCCCATTAATCCACCCATTAGACCTGCCATCATTCCTTCCATAATTCCCATTATACCAGAATATCTACCATTATAAATTCCAACTATAACTGCTGATGTCATGCCTAATAAACCACCTAAAAATAAACCATTTGTTATACTTAAAATAGTTCCAAGCATCATTCCTGTTTGCATACCAAAAGTCATTCCAATCATCATACCAACCATACTTGTTATTCTAGTCTGGTAAGATTTAATGTGCCACATACTTGCACCAATGCTAATAATTGCTAGGTCTAGGTAAAATATCCACCAAGCGTATTTTAAATGATTTTTAAAGAAAAAGAAAAACAATAATTCTAGAACAATAATAATTAATAATGAGTATAAACTATACCTTAGCATTTTATATTCTATTTCATATTTATTTTTATTTTCTCTAAAATCTCTAAATCTTTCTTTGAATGTTTTTCTTTCAAATTCTTCTAAAGAAACTCTAAAACCTTTATCTTTAATTAAATTTATAATTTTCTCATCATTTATAGTTTTTTCATTATAGTTAACTTCAAAAGAATCTTTATTAAATTTAATAGAATTTATGCCATTATTTTTCTCAAGTGTTTTTTTTATTAATTTTACACAACTATCACATTCTATGTCTGGGCAATAAAATTTATTATTCATATAGTATAACCTTCTTTTTTTATAACTTCAATTGCTTTTTTCTTATCTTTGAATTCAAAAGAAACTTCACCAATTTGTTTTTTTTCATCTAACTTTATAATTATATTAGAAGCACCTATTTCTTCTAAAGCTTCCCTTACTAAAATATTACAACTGTTACAATGCATTTCTTTTACAGTTAAATTTATTTTCATTACTAAAATTACATCTCAATTTACAGTTATAAACTTTATTATAGATAAATCTTAAATTTAATAATAGGCGCCGATGACAGGATTTGAACCTGTAGATCTTTTCAGATATAGTTTTCGAGACTATTGCCCAACCAAATTAGGCGACATCGGCACTTAACAATTATAATATTTATTTATATAAAAAGAAATCTATTAAATTTACTTTTGTCATTTTTTTAAATTCTAAAAAATATCTTGGCGCATCCATCATTATTGATTTTAAATGTGGGTCATAATTTCTTAACTCTATATGGGTAGGTTTAATTCTAATACTATTTGGAAAAATAAATTCTAAACTTAGATCTGCAAGAGTTCTATGTTCTTGTTCAATACAAACTAATTTTGCACTTAAACCATGACCATTAATTGGTCCTTGACAAATTAATGTAGAAAGATTACCATGCCTATAAAGTTTCTCTGTCCAACCACCCCTATCAAGGTATTTTGACATGGTTATTCAATTTATAATTAATTTATATTCTTATCTAATTTTTCTGATTAGATAAATTTTTTCTAATTTTAAATTTTTTAGATAAATATATAAATGAGCCAATAGATATTTAGTTTGGTTATTATGAAAAAAGTTTTTATTATTTTATCAGTAATTTTTTCATTATTAATTTTTAATTCTTATTCTGTTATGGGTATTGTTTTTAATCAGGTGGACACTACGGCTCCAGTAACTTCTATAACAATAGATCAAGCTAATGGTAATAATGGTTGGTATGTACCTGTAGGAGGAGACGAAACTACACCTTCAGTTCATTTAAGTTGTACAGATGAAGAAGGTGGTTCTGGCGTTGCAAGTATTTATTATAAATGGGATAATGATGAGAGTTTTTTCTCTAGTGATTTATCATCAGTTGATGTTCCAATAACAGTTACAGGAACTCATTATCTTTATTATTATTGTGTTGATAATTCAAATAATCAAGAAGAAGAACAAGTTAGTAATTATTTAGAATATGATGATGATCTTCCGATAACTCTTACTGAAGTCTTAGGAGATTTAACAGTAGGTGTAATTTATACTTCAGATATAAATGTAACATTAACTTGTACTGATTTAACTTCTGGTTGTGAATTAAATCAAAGATTTGAAACTGTTTTTGCTTCTTTAGATGGTTCAGATTATACAGAAAATACTGATCCAGTTTTAATCACAGGCGAAGGTTGGCATACATTATATTATTATTCACAAGATGTTGCAGGAAATCAAGAAGAAGAACAAACATTAACATTTTACATAGGTAATCTTGATTCTATTTTTAATATTACTGCATTAAATTATGTATCTAAAGATCCAGCTGAAGTTTCATTTAGTGCTTCATTAATTGATTTATTATCAGAATATAATGTATATTGGGATTTTGGAGATGATTCTTCAGATGAAGGATTAGAAGTTAGTCATTTCTTTGAATCTGAAGGAGCTTATAGTATAACTGCTTCAGTTTCAGATGAAGAATATACAATTACAAAAAGAGCAACAGCTACAATTGGTTATAATAAATTTTCTCCAGAACCTTATTCTAATCTTGAGATGAATTTTACTAATTTGCCTGAAGGTGTTTATACATTAACAGTAAATAAAACAAATTCTACAAATTTAAATACTGGTAGTTTTACTTTAACAGGAAATTATTATGAAATAAATTCTACTTTAACAAATGGAGAATTTAATGTAACTTTATTTTTACATTATAATGATGAAAATAATGATGGTATTGTTGATGGTACTTCAGTAAGTGAAAATAATCTGAAAGTTTATTATTGGGATGGTTCATCATGGATTTTAGTTGAGAATCCAATTATAAATACAGAAACAAATATTATAGAAGTTAGTGTAAATCATTTTACTATATTTTCATTATTTGGCCCTATACAATCTACTAACTCTGGTAAAACTAGAAGTGGAGGAGGAGGCGGTGGGGGTGGAGGTCTAAGATCATTAACACCTGAAAAATCTCAAACTGTTCCAGAAGTTCAACCTAGTATAAATCCTAGTTTATCTCCTTCAACTCAACCAAGTAAAGAACCAAGTGTAGTTCCACAAGAAGTTATTCCAGAAGAATTACCTCCAATAACAGGTTTTGCTGTTTTAGGAAATTTTACAAAAACTTCAGGTGGTAAAGTAGTAATTATTGCTGGTTTAGGAATTCTTGGATTAGCTGGATATTTTGGAGTAAGTGGTATTAATAAAAAATGGTTTAAGAAATTTTAATTTTTATATTATTTTCATAAATTATTTAAATACTTAGAATAAGAAATCTATATGTCACAAGATAGAATTTTAAATTTATTAATGCAAAAAGATGAGATTACTTGGCAGACAATTTTGCATGACTTAGTTAAATCTGGAGAGATAAATCCTTGGGATATAGACATTTCTATTTTAGCAAATAGATATTTAGAGATTGTTAAAAAATTACAAGAAGCTAATTTATTTATTTCTGGTAAAGTTTTACTTGCATCTGCTATTTTATTAAAAATAAAATCTGAAAGATTAATTACAGAAGACATAGGTTTATTGGATAATTTAATGTTTCCTTCTCCTATGGAAGAGCTAGACCAATTCATGGGTCCTGCAAGCAGAAGAATAATCTTAGATGCTGATCCTAAATTAACAATTAAAACTCCACAAACAAGAAAGAAAAGAGTTCAGTTTGAAGATTTAATTAGTGCGTTAGAAAAAGCTTTAGAAGTCAATGAAAGAAGATTAATTAGAACTACTGAGAGAAATAGAATTCCTGAAATGAGTATTCCAGAGAAAAAAATAGATATTAGTAAATTAATTAGGGAATTATATGATAGAATAAAAATTGTTTTTACAAAAAAACCTAGTTTAACTTTTAGTGAATTAACTCCAAGCAAAAATAAAGAAGATATAATAATTACTTTTATACCTTTGTTACATTTAGCTAATCAAGAAAAAGTTGATTTAGATCAAAAAGAACATTTTGGTGAAATACACATAAAATTGATGGAAAAGCTGAATTAAGAAGGTTTAAATAGTAATTTTATTTTAAAATATTTAATGACTGTTAAGAAAAAAAAGACTTCTGATAAACAAGCAAGAGCTATTATTGGTTTGGTTGTTAATGTTATTATCTTACCAGGATTAGGTTCTATAATTGGTGGTAGAATTCGTACTGGGGTTATTCAATTAGTTTTATTTTTGGTAAGCATTCCTTTAATGTTTATTTTAATTGGTTTTCCATTAGCTTTAGCAATGTGGATTTGGGCTTTAGTTACTGGAATTCAAATGATAAAATATATGGATGAATAGGAGGTAAAAATGGTAATGATGGGTTTATTAGCGTTAGGTGCAGCAATGATGGTATTTTTCTTGCTATTATTTGTGGCTGTTTATGTTTACATGGCTTTAGCATTGATGACTATAGCTAAGAGAACAAAAACAGAAAATGCTTGGCTAGCTTGGATTCCTATTGCAAACTTTTATTTAATGACACAAATTGCAGGAGTATCTGGCTTAGTTACATTAGTACTTTTAGCAGGAATAATTCCTTTTATAGGCCCTTTAGTTATTGCAGGCGTAGTTGCTTGGCTATGGTGGAAAATTGCTGAAGAAAGAAGAAGACCTGGTTATTGGGGAATTTTAATGTTAATTCCTATAGTTAACTTTGTCTTAGTAGGAATACTTGCTTGGGGCAAAAAGTAAATTTTTCTTTTTTTATTTTCTTTTATATAAATATTTATTAAGTAATTTACTTTCTTATTTTTCATGGAATTAGAACAATTATTATTAAGAAAAGAAGAATTGCCAATTAGTTTGGCAACAGTGGAAGTTAATGGTTTTAGATCTCCTTTTTTTGAAATCCCAATTTATCCAAAATTACTTTCTGATGAAATTTCATTAAATCCCAGAATAGCAAATAATGTTTTTGAGCAAGCAGCTAAAGAATGGTATGAAGATTTAAAATTGTATTTAGATTCAGATGAATCTGAACCTGAAAGAGATTGGACTAAAAGAGTTTTTTATGATAAAGGACTTAATATAACTAGAGAATATGATGAAATTTATGTAAATGAAATTTGGAAAGATAGTGTAACAAATTTTAAGAATGGTTTTGCATTTGGTTTATCTATAAGTAGAAATGCTGGTGGTTCACTTGTTATTCCTTTTGGTGAAATAAGAAATCAATATGTTGGATTTTCTAATGTTTTATTTTCACCTGAAAAATTTAGAGCTTATAGATCAAGTAATAGAGAATGGGATTATAATAATTCAACAATAGGTTATTTATATGGGCAGCACAACATAGATAATTATCCTGGTGCATTGTTTTTAAGAAATTGGGGAATTTTATATTTGAATCAAGCTATGAAAGAATTGGCAGCTAAAGATTCATTAATCTAAATAATTCATTTAAGTTTATTTCTAAAGCTGCAACTGGATTTTCTAAATTAAAGTTTTTACAATTTCTTGAGTATTTAAAACTTGTATTTTATTTTGTAATTTAAGTTTCTTATCATCAGACCATAAAATACTATCTTCAAATTTTAAACAACAAGCTATAAACATAACATCTTCTGGTGAATGTGTACCTATAAGTTCCCAAGCTTTTTTCTTATATTTTTCTAAAACATCGTTAGGAATGATTTCTATATTTTTAATTATCAGCTTTAAAGCCTTTTGAAGTTCATTCCAATTTAATTTTGATTTATCAATTAACTCTTGCCTATAATTTTCTATTTCCTTGAATACTATTTCAGGCATTAATAAATTTTCTAATTCAAAAATTAATTTTCTTGTTAAAGAATCTTTTATTAAAGCAGAGAATATTATGTTAGAGTCAATGACTATTTTCATTCATAAACCTCTTCATTGCTGCAAGTTTAACTTTTTTACCTATAGTTTCTACATCTTTTTGTGTTAATTTGCTTTTTGAGGTTATTTTTTCTAATGTTTCCAAATCTTTTATTTTATTTTCAATTGCTTTTCTTGCTATTTGTGTCCATTTAATTTCTGGAAAATGTTTCATCTTACTATGTAATTCTTCTGACATTGCTAAAGTCATATTTACCATTGTTGCCCCTCCAACTTATATAAGTTAATTAAGTTAAATAAGTATATAAATCTTTTGTGATTTTAGCTAAATATTAAGTAATCTAAATAATTCATTTAAATTTAATTCTAGAGCTGCAACTGGATTTTCTAAATTAAAGTTTTCTAAAACTTGCGGATGAATTTCTCCAATATAACCCAAGTTAACATCTCTAATACTTATTCTTCCAACTCTACCAGAAATAAAACTTTGATGTTCTATTTCTCTTATATCATATTTTAAATCTAGAGCTTTTATTATTACATCTAGAACTTGTTTTATTTCTGTGAAATTAGTTGTAGAATGACATAAATTTATTGCTAATCTTGTACTTTCTGATATATTTGTTTCTTTTGTTTCATCATTTTTAAATACGGTTCCAAAACCAAATATATTTTGAGGATATTCATGGTGTTTATTTTCTTTTAAAATTTGAATTAAACTAGGAATAACCCATGCTCTTAATACATTGTATTCTTCATTTAAAGAATTAGCTAGTTCTACATTTTTAATATTTGTATTCATTTTAGAAGTTTGATTTTCTTTACTTGTTAAATTATAAGTATGAACTTCTAATAAATTTAAACCTACTAGAATATTTGCTAATTTTCTTTTAAAGATCTCGAATTTATCTTCTTCTGCAATTGTAGCAACTTTAGGAATTTCTTCTTTTAAATTATCAAAGCCATAAGCTATTGCTACATCTTCTGCTAGATCCACTTGATGAATTATATCTGCCCTATAAGCTGGAACTAAAGCTGTATTATTTTTAATTCCAAAACCCATTTTTTCTAATAAAAAACAAATTTGTTTATTGTTTAATTCTAAACCAATTCTTTTATTTATATAATTAAAGTCTATTTTAACTTTTTCAGGATTTAGATTTGGAGTTAAATAAGTTTTTTTACCATAAATTAATTTTGTTGAATAGACTCTTCCACCCATATCTGCTAATGCTGAGACAAATATATTTAATGCTGTATTTATTGTTTTAAAATCTGTACCTGTAACTTCAACAAATACATCTCTTGTATCTTCTGTTATTTTTCCAACATCATGAGAATTTACAATTGGCGGCATTGACATTATTTGGTTTTTTGCATCAATAAATATAGGTAATTTTTTCCAACCTTCAACAATATGTTTATATTTAATACCTGTTGGATGTTTTTCTAAAATTTCTGTTGCAGATATTGTTTTTGGATATTCTAATGGTCTGTATATAATTTTATTTGGTAATTCTGATGTGAACTTTATTGGAAATTTTATTTTTTCTAGGGGATATAATCCAGGTCCTCCTTTTTTTCTATTTCTTAAAAATGTAACTCCTATTTTCTCTTGTAATTGAATTATTTCTTTAATTTTTTCATCATTGAATTTTAAATCTTTTACAACTGCACAAACAGCATATGGCCAGTTTTCTAGAGTATTTTCTACTTTTACTATATAATTTGATTTATTTACATTATATTTTTTTAAACCTTTTGAAGTTCCTAGAAAAGTTGATGCTGCTCTTGCTAAACCATATTGACTTAATAGATCTGGTCTATTTGGGAAAACTTCAATAATAATTTCATTATCATTAACTTCTTCAACTGCTACACCCATCATTGAAATTTTCTCTTCTATATCTTCATCTGTTAATTTTTTTCCTATATTTTTAAGGAATTCTTTTTTATTAATATTAATTGTTGGCATTTTATTTAATGAACTCCTTTACTTCTCTTAACATTTTTAAATCATTTCCATAAATTTGTCTTAGATCTGAAATATTATAATAAGAAGTTGCAATTCTTTCCATTCCTATTCCCCAAGCTAATACTGGGCATTCAAAACCTAATAATGGTTTAGTAACTTCTGGTCTAAATATTCCTGAACCTCCAACTTCTACCCATTGTCTTTTTATAGGATTATAGGCGAATATTTCGGCACTAATTCCAGTGTAGCCAAAGAATGAAGGTTTTATTTTTACATCTGTGTAACCCATTTTTCTGAAGAATTCTTTTAAATAACCTTTTAGATTTCTTAAATTTGCATCAGGATCAATAACAATTCCATCAACTTGATAAAATTCAAATAAATGTTTCCAATCTAAAGCTTCATTTCTGTAAACTTTTCCTACAGCAAAAAACTTGGCTGGAATATCTTCTTTTTTTAATTTACTTAGAGTTCTTGCACTTAAAACTGTTGTGTGTGTTCTTAATAATAATTCTTTAGCAATTTCTGGTTTCCATTTTCCACCCCAGCCTTTGCTTCCTGTAGTCCAACCATTTTCATGAACTTCTTTTATTTTTTTAGATAATTCTTCTGGTAATTTTCCTTTTGATATTACTCTATTATGACCTACGAAGAAAGTATCTTGCATATCTCTTGCTGGATGATCTTGAGGAACAAATAATGCATCTAGATCCCAAAATGCTGTGTCTACGTGATTACCAGTCATTTCTTTAAAACCTAGATCTAACCAGATTCTTTTAATGTACTCTATTGATTGGTCAACAAAATGTCTTTTACCTCTATTAATAGAAGGAACATTTATTTTTATATCATAACCTCTGAAATTTCTTTTTTTCCATTCTTTATTTCTTATAATTGCTGGAGTTAAAGATTCTATAATATTTGTGTCTATTTTTTCTTTTACTAATTGTTTTCCTAAATCTGTTAATTTAATTGATCTTTCTTTACTTAGGTTGATTGTCAATAAACCTCTTGATCTTAAATTTTCAAATGCTAATTTTTCTAAGTCTTTTATTGAATCTAATTCTAAGTTATTTTTTAATAATTTATTAAATAATTCTTCTTCTATTGTTTTTTTAGATTGTAATTTTTTACCTTCTTCATTTAATCTTATTTTTAGTGTTTGGTCTTTTGTTATTTCTATTGCAGCTTTCTTTTTTAATAATCCAATAGTTGCATTTACTTCTATATCTGATAATTTTGTTTTTTCTTTTATTTTTTCTAAAGTTGTATCTTTTTCTGATAAATTATTTATTATTATTCTTTCTGGAAGTTCTTTGTAAACTTTAGCTTTATCTGTTAATAAAATTAATTTTGTTTCTTTTGTTTCAATTTTTAAGACTTGTTTATTTTCAAGCCATTGCAATGATCTCATGACTTCTATTTCTTGCATTCCAGAGTTTTTTACTATTTCATTAAAATTTGAGTACTTATCTAAAAATGGAATTAACTTCCTTTCTAAAGAATGTAGAGTATTTACTAGCCCCTTTATTTCCATGAAATTTCTACAATTATTTGACTTATAAGTTTTTGGGTAATTCATTAGAACTCCTTATATTATTAGAGATAATTATTCCTATATTTGTTAATTTTAGTGGTATGTTTTTATTATTTAATGATCCATAATTTATTAAATTATATTTCTTTAATGATCTTAAACAATTCCAGATTGTACTCTTTGAACAATTTAATTCATTTGATAGAATAGATATAATATTTGTTACATTTCCTTGATAATTACTTATTACTAGATAATATAATATTTGTTTATGTTTTTTATTTAACTTATTTATTGAAATATTTAATAGAACTTTTATTACTTCTTCATTGATTGAAAAGACAACCAGTGTTTTTTAACACTTTAGCCTCATTAATTGTTTTCATAGTTTTAATATAAATATAATATATTTAAAGTTTTTGTGCAAGAAAAATTAAAGTTCATAATTTTATAAAAATTTTGCGAGACGTACCCCCAACCTAACGCTAACAAAGGAAGGCCCCCAGTTAAGATCCAAGTCCAACTCGGAGTCCCAGTCACGAAAGGCAGCAATTTCATTATTTCTTGGATACCAATAATAATATTCTCCTGAATCTTTTATTTTAGTTGGATATCCAAATTCATTTAAATCTGATTTATCAAAATAACCATCTCTACCTACCAATGTTAATTTTTTTTCTTGAGAACCAATTCTTAATCTACTTTTATCTAAAATTAAATCTTCTAACCATTCTGCTTTCGTATCTGTCATTTCATCAATAGTTGATTGTACTTCTTTATTGCCTTGAGCAAGTTGATCTATTAAAAAAGGAATAAATAAACCATACATTAATTGGGTAGTTAATAATTTGCCACCTATTTTTTTTATTAATCTTCTTCCATTACTTTGGTTAATATTTACTACACAATCGTCATTTTCATTTAATTTTATTTTTAAATATTTTGCTGAATCTTTAACACTTTGATCATTTCTTAAGATATTTTTTTCAATTAATAATCCAGAACATCTATCAATATTAGCATATCCAGCTTGTTTTAGAAATTTTCTATATTCAGAACTAGTTGCCTCTATAATTTCTTTTCTATCAAATAGGTAAAATAATTTATTTGTCATATTTTACCTTTTAACTTTACCTTCTAAATTTTTTGCGATTACTTGTGCCCCTGGCGTAACCCCGACTAAACGACTACCAGCAACACCAAGATCGTAGTCGCCATTAGCATCGGACCCATCGTCAAGCCCCCAGACAAACCAAGACCGCATAATTGGCTTTTCTTGTACTGAAGGTAAATATAATCCCATATTCTCATTATAACTAAATCTTGTTTTAGCTTCAGAGAAAATTTTACTCGCATATTCTCTCAATAAAGATTTATCTTCTCTTGCTAAAGCTAACCATAATGGATTATGAAGAACTTCTTGCTTTGTTAATGATCTTCCAGCGTATTTATCTAATACTGCTTTCTTAAATTCTGGACCTTCTAATTTTCTATAATCAGAGTCTCCTAACAGTATATCCCCATTAGGCAATTTGCTCTCAGAATTTAATTCTCTTAATTTTTTAGCATCATAAACAACTTTTAAATTTCCATTAGTATTTCTTGAACAACCATCGCCTGTGTCAAAATAATTATCAATCCATGCTGCTTTTAATTCTGCATTGTCTGATTTTAGAACTTCTAAACGTCTATTCATTAAACCATTAACTGATAAAGGAGTTCTTCCTTCTGCTATTAATTTAGGCATTTGATCTATATTTTTACCATAAAATTCCTTGTAAACTTGTGGTTCGTTTAATTTTAAGCTCATTGTTTATCTTTTATCCCACATATTATCAAACATTGTTTTGATTGCGCCTGCAAAAAATGGAGTATTAACCCAAATTCCTACATCAGCACTTTCATGAGTATTTTTATCATTATTTACCATAAACATTAAATCTTTACCATCAACAATAACAAATCTTCCATTAAGATCCATATCTCTAACCTCTGCAATTTCAGAAAGTTCTTTTGCTGCTTCTTTAGATTTATCTGTTTTTAATGGTGCTACAATTTTTATTTTTACTTTTTTAGAATTTAATTTTCTTAAAGTTGTTTTCATATGTTCTAATTTTCTTATTAAACCATCAGCAGTTGTAGATATAACAACTTCTTTAGTAGAATTATCTAATAGGTTAAGCATATGATCATAAATATTATTTCTTCCTTTAAAACTTCCTGCAATTGTGCTAGGATCAACATTAGCTATTCCATTATTAAATAATAGATTTAATTCTTGGAAGACATCTGTGCCTTGTATTCCTTCTAAAGTTTTAACTTGTCTTTCAGCTTTATCTTGAACTCCTTTTTTTACTCTTTTTACAATTTCTGTAGGCTGAACAGCTAAATATTTAATAGGTCTTCCTAATTTCATTATAATAAAACCTTTTTTCTCTAAGCTTTCAAGAACATCATAACTTCTGCTTCTAGGAACATTACTCATATCACTTAATTCACCAGCTGTAGCTGTTCCTTTACTCAATAAAGCAGTCCAAACTTTAACTTCATAAATATTAAGATTGAATACGCTTCTTAACTTTTTTAATATTTCTTCATTAACTACCATTTTGCAACTACTAACTGGTGATGTAAAATATATATAAATGTTTCTATTTGTTGTTACTAATAAGGAATACTATTTTTACTTTCTAATAATTACTTTTGAGAACTTCAATCCTAAATAAGTTAATAGTAATAATAAACCATTAAACCATAAAAGCCTTATTAATAGACCTAGTACTTTATCTAAGCTAAAACTAAATATCATTATCTTCTTTAAAATTGATTCAGAAACTACAAATGGGTTGTATAATATTATTTCTTTTAATTTTAAAGGCAGAGTTTCTAATGGTAATATTGTATTTGAGAAAAATAATGCACCTGCAATTACTATTAATGATATAACACTTACTGTTTCTTGAGATCTTGCAATATAACCAATTGACATTCCTATAAATATGAACATACTTACAATTAAAAATAAAGGTAGAATAGATGGTATAAATAATTCTAGATCAAAATTTATAACAAATCCTAACATAAATCCAATTACAATTAAATGAAATAAAATTATTGCTAATGAAGTTAGATAAGCTCCTATTAAGAATACTGATTTTGGTGTAGAAGTTATTTCATTTCTTAAATAAGCTGTAGATGTTCTTTCTGTTAATACTATACTAGAGGAAAGTAAAATACATACAAACATAATTATTAAAACTAAAAATGTTGGAATAAATTTACCTATATGTGTTTCTTGAGTTTCTAATGTATGAACTTCTGTTATTATTGGATTTACTATTGATTCTGGATTAGTTACAGCTATATTATTAATACTTGTAACTATATCACTAATTCCTAATCTTAATTTACCTACTTGTTCTGAATTATCAGAAACTATTGAAGGAATTCCTGAAGCACTATTTGAAAGATCTTTTATTTTTGTTTTTGCACTGTCAGTTTTAGATATTGTAGAATTTACTTGTGTACCAATTACATTTAATTTATCTGTTAGACTTTTTAGATCATTTGCAGACATATTATAGGATGTATTTACTCTATTAATATCTTTAACAATATCATCAAATTTAAAATCTGCATAAATTACATTTATATCTATTGAATCTGCACTACTCTTAAGTGCTTCAGAACTTTGTTTTATTTTTCCATTATTTGAATCTAAAGAATCTAATATTGGATTTTTATTATTTAGGTCTTCTTTTGTAGAAGATAATTTTTTTAATAAAACATTTGTTAATTCTAAACTTAGATTACTAGATGTTTTTGCTATTTCTCTATCAATATTTGATCTTATATTATCTACAATATTTATTCTGCTAGGATCAACATAAAATTCAATCTTGTTTTTTGCATCATTTGTTACTTCTATATTTTTAGATAAAATTAAACATAGGTTATATTCTCCGCTTTTAACTCCTGTTAAACAGTCTGTTTTATTATTAAATTTAGTTACTATGTAATTATTTGATTCAAGATTTTTTAAAATTCCTTCACTTATTGTTCCATAACTATCTGAATAAGCTGCAATATGTATGTCATAAAAACTAGAGTTATTAAAAGCAAGAACTAACATTGTCATTATTAACAATGGACCAAATATTATTGTAAATATAGAAGTTTTAGATCTAAATAATGTTTTGAAATTTTTAATTAGTACTGCAAAAATACTAATAAATAAATGTTCAGTGTCTCTTTTTAATTTTTCCATTTTTATCTATGTATAGTTTCAAATACATTATCTAATGAAGGTTTTTTAATATCAATACTTAATAAATTATCTTGATTTTGACTATAGTAATGATTAATTAATTTTAAAGTTGATTTTACATCTTTTGTAAATAGCATTAATGAATTATCACTAAGTTGGTGTTTTTTTATTACTTGATAATTATTCAACAATGATAATAATTTTGTGTAATCTTTTAATTCACTTTCTATTTTAATCATTTTATGATTAGAAAGATTTTGCTCTAAGTTTTGCGGAGTATCAAAAGCAACTTTCTTTTTATTATTTATTATTAATACTTTATCACATAAGTTTCTTATATCCTCTAATATATGAGAAGAAATTATTACTGTTGTCCCACAATCATTAATATGTTTAATTAGATCTATTATGTTTTTTCTTAAAACTGGATCTAAATTAGCTGTTGGTTCATCTAAAACTAAAATTTCTGGATCATGAATCAATGCGCAAGCTATGTCTAATCTTTTTTGCATACCAACAGAAAGATTTTCTCCTAAAACATGACTGGCTTCTGTTAAACCAAAAGTATTTAGTAACATTTCTGTTCTTTGTTTAATTTCTTTAGCAGATAAACCATATAGTCTACCAAAATAATGCAGGTTTTCTGTAACGTTTAATTTTTTATAAAAAGAACCTTCTTGAACTGCAAAACCAATATTTTTTTTAATATCTGAAAAAGAATTTTTTAATTCTTTTCCTTTATAATTTATTTTTCCTGATTCAGGTTTTAAAAATCCTACTAATGTATTTAACAATGTTGTTTTGCCACAACCACTTTTTCCTATAATTCCTAAAATTGAACCTTCTTCAAGATCAAAACTTATATTATCTAGAACTACGTGATCTTTGTATTTCTTACTAAGACCAATCACCTCTAGTACTTTTTGCATTAAATAAATACATCTAAGCTTGTTTTTAAAGTTAACTATGGTAATATTCTAGATGCAAAATAATGGATTAATATAGTATTTTACTTTAATAAAAAGACTTAAAAGATAGTTAAAATTTTATATTTTATGAAACATGATCTTTCTATAACTTTATTATTAATTGGGTTATTTTTAGCATCTCATTTAGTTGGATTATTTATTATTAAAAATTATTTACCTCAAGATAAAAGTTTACCTTTAGGTATAGAAAAACCTAAATTTAATGAGAAAACATCTTATATTCCAATATTTATTGCTATAATTATATCTACGATTGTTGCTTTGATATTAATTAAGTTTTCAGCTTTTAGATTATGGAAAGTTTGGTATTTTTTTAGCATTTTTATAACTTTGTTAGTAGCTTTTGGAGCTTTTATTCCTGAACTATTTGCTTTAGGATTGGCTTTTGTATTTGCTTTATTAAAAATTTTTAAAAGTAATATTATAATACATAATTTTACAGAGATATTTGTTTATGGAGGGTTAGCTGCTGTTTTTGTTCCTGTTCTTGGAGTATTTTCTATATTTATTTTATTAATTCTTATATCTGTATATGATATGATTGCTGTTTGGAAAACTAAACATATGATTTCAATGGCTAAATTTCAATTTAAATCTAAATTATTTGCTGGTTTATCTTTACCTTATAATACTAAAGAAATAAAAGTTGATAAAAAAGTGAAAACTAAAAAATCAATTAGCAGAACTGCAATTTTAGGTGGAGGAGATATAGCTTTTCCTTTAATGTTTTCTGGAGTTATGCTAAAGAATTTTGGTTTTATTGCTGCTATAATTACTTCTTTAACTGCAGCTATAGGTTTGTTTATTTTATTTTTATTAGCTAAGAAAAAGAAGTTTTATCCTGCAATGCCTTTTATAAGTCTTGGTTGTTTAATTGGATATTTAATAGTTTTATTAATATTTTGACCAAGCATAAATTGTTAATAATTTATAATCACTCAAAGATTTAATTTTTATATCATTACCAGAAACATCAGGTAAAGTAATTGTTGTTTCTTTTAAATAAATATCTCTATCTTTTGGGAATGTTTCTGTGAATTTATTATTTTTTTCTTTCCAATCTATACCATTTATCCCATCTAAATTATAATCACAACCAGTTATTGATGCTGAAGAATTAATATTGCATAATCTTACTGCATAATTCCAAGGATGTGTTGTTTCAGGATAAGAAAGATATTGAATATATTTATAGACACATTTTGGTCCTCCTTCTACATCAACATTAAAATTTAATTTATATTTTTTGTTAGTATCACCAAGTACACATTCTCTATAACTTGGGTTTCCCTGCACTTCTTTTAATATTGATTCTGTAGTTTGTTCTAAGTCTGGAGGTATTTTTCCTGTATTTTGTACTTTATCAGGCATAATAGATATAACAAAACCAAGAACTATTATTATTGCAATAATTGCTTCTAATATTCTTAAAAATCCTCTTTTATTTACCATGTTGAAATTGTAATTTTAACTGGAATTCTTGTTCCATCTTCTGTTAATAAAAAGCTATTAAATTGTCTTACAAAAATATTTATATTTGAAGGAGGAGATATCTCATCTGGAAAAGATTGATCGATATTTGGTGGTTTACCTATTGGTAAGCTTTGTATTTTAATTTTAAATTCTTTTGATAATGGAAATTTCCATTTTTCTTTTAGACAATCATAAGTAGTTGTTTGACAATCTTTAGGTTTAAATTGTGGATTATTATCTGGAAAAGCAGCAAGATCAATTCCTTCAATAGTTTCTGGAACTCCTATTTCATAAATTACTGGACAAACCTTTGCTACTTCAGGATAAGGCCATGGTGCTTGACCAACTCCTAAACAAGCTTTAAAATCTAATGAATTTTTCAACCAATCTTTTAAATTACCTGGTGTTTCATAAAAATTTATATTTTTATCTGAAGCTGTAACTAAGTATTTTGTTTTTATTGGGATTCTTTTATTAGCATCTCCGTCAGAAAGACGAACTGGTAATTTTAAACCAGTATTATCTTTTAAGTATAATATTTGATCTCCTTTTAAAAATTCTTTTACATTATCTCTATTTTCACCAATTTTTTTATCTCTTTCATTACATTTATTTTGATTGTTTTTACAAAATTCTTTAGGATCTATTTTATCTTTATCAATATTGCCATCTAATCCTCCTGGGCCCTTAGGAGGGTTTTCATTTTCATTTTTTTTTGTGAAAAAAATTTTAATATTTGGTTCTCCTTTATTTGCAAAAAAGTCTTTTACTTTTGAATCTTCTTTTGAAGCACAATTTTTATCACAAGTAAGTTCAATTTTTTTATCAGTAAGAAGTACAACAGCAAGGTCTTTTTTATAATCAGTAGTTGAAGGATAAATAAAAATAGGAATATTTGTGATATTAAATTCTGTATTTTGGTTAAAACCTTCTTGTATTATATCTAATAATGTTTCTGAGTCATAAACTTTTTGAATTCCTGGTTTAAATATTATAAAAATAAAAACTGTACTTAACATAAATAAACCTATACCAATTATCCAGTCTATTTCATTACCTATTCCTTTTTTATTTAACATTTACTACACCTTTTTTCAAATATCTAAACGGTATTAGTAAAATTAGTGCATGTTCTGGTTTTATTATTGCAGTTGCAGTTGAGATTACAAGATAACCACCAATCACCATAATTAATGAATGTTTTAATCCTGATTTATAATCTCCTTCTGAAAATTTACCTAACATTAAACCTGCAAATAAACCTTGGACAATTATTGTTGCAATAAATATTGAATCAAAAGAAAAACTTGAACCACCAGCACCTAGACTACCTACTCCAACTGTACCTAAACCCTGGCCTATTTCACCACCAACTGTGCCAAGTTTTGGAATTAGATAAGCTTGAAGAACTATCATAATAAATACAAAGAAAAAATAAATAATATAACCTTGAATGTTTTGTGTATAAGCATTACTTTTTCTTTCTTCTTTTACTTTTTTAATTTCAAGAACTGATTGTGTTACTGCTTCTAAAACAGAAGCTAAATCTCCACCACTTTTTTCTGCTTCAATAACTATTGTAATTGATCTTTTTATTACTTCATTACTAGTATCGTTTGCAAAAATCATTAATGCTTCTTGTAAAGTATATCCCCATTCAAGTTGATTAGCTAATTTTTTAATATATGGAGTTAAAGAACCATAACTAACATTTGAAACATGAATAATTGCTTGAGGAATACTTGCACCAGATCTAACAGTTTCTACTAAACCACGAACAAATTCTAAGAATTTTGTTTCTAATTCTTTTTGTCTTTTATTTTCATCCATAAAATCTAAAAGAAAAGTTATTGTTCCTATAAGAGAAGCTATTACTAATAATGGCCCAAAATACCAAACTTTAGGAGCAAAACTACTGAAATTAAAAAATAGTGTAAAATCTAATATTAATAATAATCCTCCAATTATAATTCCTATATAATGTTTTATTTGCAGTTCCATTTAATTCATACCTTTTTGTGATATATTTATAAAAACCATAAAACTAATATTTAATACAGGTAAAACTCCAATAATACTTATCCAAGCAATTGTTGAGACACTTAGACCTCCAAGATTTCCTCCAATTGAATTTATTATAGCTAAAGTTACTAAAAGCAATAGTGGAGAAGCAATTAATAATGCAGTATAAATTTCTGAATATGTTGCTAGAGCTTCAACTTGTTTTTTTCTATCTAACTTATAAGTATTAAGAGCATCATCTGCTTTTTCTTTAAGATATCCTTTTAGATCTCCTCCTGTTTCTATTGTTGATATCATACCATTTAGTAATTCTTTTAGATCTGGGTTAGGTGTATTTTTTGCTACATTTTTAAGAGCATTAGTTAAGTTGTAACCAAATAAATTTACATAATTTAGAATTTTTTTAATTTCTTTTTTTAATTCTGGATATTCTTCTGAATCTGCTATTAATTGAAAAATACTCATTGGATTAGCACCACTACCTGCTACTGCACTCATATGAACTAAAGCAAATGGGAGTTCAAGTTTTATTTTACTTGTTTTTCCACCAATTAAACTAGCTGGATAAAAATAAAATCCTACAAAAGTTAATATTGTTCCTATAAAAGCAATTAATAATATTTTTAGAATACTTAAATGAAAAGCAAAATTTAATGCTAGAAAAAATAAAAATATTCCTGGAAAAGCTAGTAATGTACAGAATAACATTATACTTACATAAGTTCTAGATAATAATTCCATTTCTACCATTTTAAAATGTGTAAACATTAGCTCAAAGAATTTAGGATATTTTTTTACAACATTATCTGCATATTTTTTCATATATTTATTAGCAATTTCTCCAAATTTACTTGGTTTGTAAATTGTATAATCTTCTTTTACTAACAATTTTTTTGTTTTTCCTTGCTGTTTATCTTTTTGATATTTTACAAATTTTTTTATTTCAGAATCTTTAATATTTAGTTCTTTAAGATATGTCTTTCTTTCTTGTTTAGTTAATTTTTTTAATTTGTCAGATGCAAAAGTAGTATTTACTTCATTATTTTGTTCTATAGCTATTTTTGGAATTTCTCTTTTATTTGGTAAAATTATTTGGGGTTTTGGTAATAATGTATGTGATGTTGGTTTTTTTATAGTAGAAGTTTGCTGCTGAGGATTTACTATTTTATAAATTAAACCTAATTCTTGGTCTATTTTATTTAAAATTTCTTTTCTTTTTGAATTTAAATCATTAAGTTGATTTTTTTGTTCTTGATTTAATGTTTTATTTTTCTTAAGTAAATCTATTTGCGATGTGGCATTTTTTAAAGATTCTATATTGCTAAGAATATTTTTAGCACTGTTAACTGTTTCACCTGGCATTTTTTTCCTGTTCAACCATTTTATGTATTGCAGTTAATAAGTATAAAAATTGATTTCTAAAATTTTTTATATATGTTTCATATTTTTCAGATTCTTCTTTTGACATACTTTTTTTAAGTAAAACTTTTTCATAATTCTCTGAGACTTCTAATAAAATTTCTGCATTTTGTTTAAGCATTGATAAACTCATATTAAACCATACCTCTTTAATACTATTTCTGGAGATTTATAATATTCATGTACAACTCCTTGAACTTCTTTAAATCCAATAATTTTTCTTTTATATAATTCTTTTAATAATTTACATCTAATTTTAAATTCATTTAGTACTTGTTCTTTTGTAAAACCAAAATGAATTGCTATTTTTTCAAACATTTTACTATTAGGATTAAAAGTGAATGTGTCTGTTTTTGGATCCCAAGTAAATACATTATTTATTACTTCTCCATTAATTCCTTCTTTAATTTCTATAATTTCATCAATGCTGCTTAATTTTCTAACTTCTTTTCCTTTTATTTTACTTTGACTCATTACTGCAACTGCAGATAATGTTTCAATTAAAGAACCTGAAAGATTGATTGGTTCTGTTTCTAATCTTTTTATTAAAGTTCCAACACTTTCTGCGTGCATTGTTGCCATACCAGGATGTCCAGAATTGTGAAGTAAAATTGAACCAAATCCACCTATAAAATTTTCATTACCAGGAACTGAAATATCATAGACATACTCTGATTTATCTAAATTAATAATTTCTATACTCTTAACAGTATCACTGTACAAATCTCCAACCAAATTATTATCTTTAACACCTTCGGTTATCTCACATGTCTTTCCAATAGTATGAACATATTTTAAGAATTCATCTTTTTTATAATTAGCATATAAATTTATCTCATAGTCTGTTGTCTTTCTTCCTTTTCTATTTCTTTTATTAATTGAAGCAACTATTCCAAAAGTTAGTAATAATTGCGCAACATCATTTGCAAGATCTCTTGAAGTAGTGTAATATGATATTCCCTTATCTCTTAGATGTCCATCACCACAATATAAACTACTTAGGAAAACTCCAATTCTTTTTTTGTCTAAACCAAAAATAAAATCAGGTATTCTTTTTTGTAATTTTGTTTTACAATATCTTTTAATAAATTCATATAAAACTTTATGATTGAATGATAATTCTGTAGCTTCTCCCCAACCACTATTAATTATTCTTGTATTGGGGGTTTTATTAGATACTTTAATTATACATTCTTTCATATCTTTTAATACTGCTTTATTTTTATTATAAAGTTCTATTTTGTAATTCCTTCTTGATGTATTTAAACTTCCTTCAGAAATATAATAACCTAATAATTTTAAAAATTCATCAGATATTTCTAATAGGGGATTACATTTTTCACTCATTCCATTAAATTTAACTTGTAAATTTTCTGTATTGTAATTTATTTCTGCTTTACTCATTAAAATCAAAAATTTCTCAGCTTTTATTGCATTAGGTTTTGAAATCTCTGTTTCAGAATAATAATCAGTAATAGATTTACAATTTACTAAGGCGTTTGCTTGATAATATCCTAATTTATTAGAAGCTAATTTAACATATTCAGGAGCATAAATTCTTAAATCAGGCAGGTACTCTAGTAAATTTATTTTAGAAATATTATTATAACCACATTCAATGTATGAAGGAATTATTATTTTACTTCCTATAACTAACTCCTCTCCTTTGATTTCTTTTACTTTATCATTTGTTATAGTAAATACTGAATGGTCAGATGTAATAGTTACTTCCCTTCCAGTTCTAGTTATTATTTTATATAATGTATTTCTTTTAGGATGTTTAACCCATCCTTTAATAGGTAATATTTCATGTCTTTTTTCTTTTATATTGTAAGATATTGCTTTTAATTTTTTTATATTATAATTTTCAAGATCTTTTATTTTTATTCTCAAAGGTTTATCTTCATATAAAACAAAAATTTCTTCATCTCCTCTTATTGATGCAAATGCTTGGAATAAAACAAATGCTTCTTTACCTCTAACTTCACCTACAATAATATAATCTGGTCTTTGTCTAAAACTAGCTCTAAGTAAATCAAATAAACTAACTTCACCATATCTTTGACCTACTAAATTAGTTAAACCAACTCCTGCTCTTGCAACACTTGGAAGCCAATTTTCATGCTCAAGCTGTAATTCACGAGTATTATGCAATAATATATTTTGTGAAATAAATCTTTCTGTTACTGGAACTGAAATATCATAGACATATCTATTTCTTTTTGGTAATTTCTCTATTTTTACTACTTTATCCCATAATATATCAGAGTTAACTACCCATTCTAAAAATTTATATGATTCTTCAGGAATATCAACATTTTGTAATTCTAAAAAATTTTTTATATAATTTTTTCCTGGAAAACTACTAATTGTATAATTTTTAAACAATTTCTTATATTGATTTAAACCTTCTAACCATAATGGACATATTGGTATTTTATCTGTAACTGTATGATTGGGAATATTATTTCCTAAAGAAGATAATTTAATATTTTTTTCTTTACCTACAAAACCAATTTCTTTAAATTTATTTATATTTTCATAAGAAGATATATTTAATTCCATACATTTATCTTCCCTTGGTGTTTTATTTAATCTTGAAATTATTGAAAATCTTAAAAGTAAAGTTTGAATTCCATTAATTAAATCATTACTTTTAGATGCACAGGCAACTTCATATTTTTTTACAGTGCCATCTGCACCAAAGTAACCAGCCAATATATATTTTAATTGATTATTATTTAAATTATAAATAAATTCTGGTATTTTTTTAGTAAAAGCATCTCCATCTAATTTTAATACATATTTCATTAATTTATACAATAAAGTACTATTAAATCTCCAAGACCAATTATCATGCATAATTGCAACATTAATTCCTAATTTACTAGATATCTTCTTGTAAAGATTAACGGCTTGATTTTCATTATCAGATATAATTACACTGTTTTTATTATAGTTATCATAAGATCCATCGCCTAGCCATAAACCTATTAATTTAAAGAAATCATTGTCTAATTTAAATATAACAGGTAGTTTAGTTATATTCTTGCTTTTAATATATAATTTTTTAAGTTCTTCATCTGTAAATTCATAATTAATATTTGATAGGTATTTTATTTTAATTAAATTTCTTTTCTTCCACCATCTGTATCTAGTTTTTGAAATTTTGAAATCTTTTCTTGTAAATTTATTTAGTATATTTTTTACAGGATCACCTATTAAAAAATCTTCCTTAAAGACTTCTTTATTTTCTAATAAATTTAAACTAAATATTCCTTTTCCTTCTGGCATTGTCCTTGGAACAGCTATATAAGAATTTTCTAATTCTAATTCTTCTGGTTTTACTTCTTTTAATCCACTTATTGCTAATGTAAACAATGAATGATCTTTTGTAACTTCAACTATCCTACCAGTGGAAGTAGTTACTTTGTAAATATCTTTAATTGTTCTATGTTTAAGAAATTTACTAGGTTTAGAATATTTTACTTTTAAATCTTCATCTACTGTTAAAATATTTATATCTTCTAATTTAATTAAATTTTTTTGGAATTTTCTAGTCAATTCACTAATGGTTGTTTTTTTGATAGTGTCTTTTTCTTTGTATATTATTTCAGAATTACCTGTAATACTATCTTCTATACTTACTACTCTTGCTTGTGGTGGAATAAAAAATGCAATTGAATTAATAAAAGAAGTTTTTCCAGAACCAGTTCCACCAATAATCATTAAACTATTTTCATATTCTACTGCCATCCAAAGGTAAGCATATTGTTCAGCACTTGCTGTTCCTTTCATCATTAATTGTATAGGAGACCAAGGTTCTTTTGTGAATTTTCTTAGTGTAAAAGTTGGACCTTTAGAAGATACATCTGTTGTATATGTTGCATTGACCCTAGAATTATGACAACAAATTCCTCCAACTCCAGCAACAAAATTTTCGTCGCCACTAACACTAAAATCATAAACATAAGCGCTAGTAGATTTAACTCTTGATATACTCTTAATTTTGGCAAAAGCAAAATCAGAATTTATTAATTTTTTAACAATGTTTATTTCTTTGATAAGTTTTTCTCCATCTTTTGTTAAACCAGAGTCATCGATCAACCCCCTTTTACTCCACTCAATAAAGAATTTCTTATTTGCTAATTTTAAATTTTCAAATCTTTTATATCTTATTTCATTTAATATTTTTAATAATCTATTTCTATTAACTCTTTTATTTCTCAGTCTTAAATGAGTTTTATTTAATGGATTAAAAATTTCAACTGGAATCATTGAAGGATATGGATTTTCAGTTTCTCTAATATAAAAATTAGAATAATATGCCCCATCAGATTTAACTTGTCTTTCTTTTATAAAACTTATTTTAGCTTTTGATTTGTAAAATGCAGCTATATCTTGATTAAATAAAGCCAAGTAAGATATATCATTTGCTAAGTCTTTACTTGCTGTAGTGCTATAGTCTCCAGCATTCCATGCTTTAATAAATTCTTGTTGTAATTCTTTGGATATATTAAATATAAATTCTGGAACTGATTTTGTTTTTGCACCTTCACTAACTTTTAATACTTCTTTCATAATTAAATATAAAATTAAACCATCAACTTTTACCTTGACAGCATTATCTTTATCTTTTTCAATATAAATTTCTGAATTAAAACATTTTTTTGAACTTCTCTTTATTTCTTCCATTAAATTGTGTTCATTTTTATTTAAACTAAAACACACACCATAAGATTTGTAGTTATATAACCAACCTTCAGATATATATAATCCTAAAAACCACATTAATTCTTTATTAATTTCTAAGAAAGTTGGTATTTTATGTGAAGAAGTTGTTGATAAATAACAATCTATTAATTCTTTTTCTGTTAATAGTGTGTATAATTCTATTGGAATAATTTTTTTATTTTTATGTTCATAATAAGTCTGATTTGAATTTTTATAATTTAATTTATAATAATTATAAAGTTCTTTTTTATTTTTTTCGTAAACATGTTCAGGAACATTTGATAATAATAATTTATTTTTATATCTAGATTTACATAATTCTTTAGTTAAGTTTATTTCTTTGATAATATTATTTTCTGGAATATAAGAAGTGAGTATTGTATAGTCTCCTTCTTTTAGATTTTCTGTTTTTTCTGATAATATACCATTACTTTTTAGAGTAAATATACTGTGACAACCAGTTAATCTTATTTTTCTTCCAAATTCTAATTTTAATTCATATAAGTCTTCAGTTACTTTGTGTCTATAAACATAATCTGCTTTTTTCCATTTTATTTTATAATCTTTATTAAATGCAGCAACTTCTATATTATTTACATTAATTGGTTTATTGCTTTCGTTATTTTCATAATATTTATCTATAATTTTACCTATTTTATTAATTTTGACTATTCCATTTTCTTTGTAAATTACAGGCTCATTATAATCTATGCTTCCATCGGGAAGTGATCCATCTAATAATGGTTCAGCATAACTAATATATCTTCCAGCTTTCTGAGCTAATTTTTCAACAAAGGCTGCAATCTTTGTCATATCTTTGTAAATTAAATTAGTTCTAATATTTCTATATTTTCTATGAACAACATAAACAGGAGAATTTAAACCATTACATTCAACATCTTCTACAAAATAATCATTCATTATTGGTTCAAGTTCATTTAGACCAACAAAATCTCTATAAATATAATACATTATTTTTAAATAAGATTCCATATTTATATCAATAGAAAGTTCTGTAATTAAAACTTTAATATTTTTTTCTAAATAGATTAAAACTGTTTGTTTATCACTTACACTTATAAAACTTAGATTTATTAATTCTTTAATTCCTTCTTCTAAAGTATCAAGAATTTGTTTTTCTTTTTCTGTGATTTGTGGTTCTTCTATTTCATAAAATAATTCTGTTTCTTTATCATCCCATCTTATTCTAGCAAATGCATAAGGCGGAATTAATGGATATCTTACATCTAAAGTTCTTGGATCATTTGCTTCTGGTAAATTTGGAATTGTTGGCTGTTCTATTTTAAAAATTGTTTTATTATCTTTTAAATTATCCACCTGTGGTTTTGGTATTTGATTATTTGGCTGAGGCAATTGATTATTTATTTGGGGCAAAGTTTGATCTTGTTTAGGTTGATTAAGATTTTGCTGAGAAATTTGAGGTGGAGGTGGCTGAATTGGTGCAGGATTTGTTTGTTGATTGTTCTCTTTATTTAGAAAATTAAATATACTCATTTTTACCTCTTTTATAATATATTATAGAATATAGTTTATTTATTAAGTTTATTGATTTGTTGTTGATATTGAAACTTTAATTAAATTATTTCCTATGCCTTCATTTCTTATTATTAAATCATTTATTCCATTTAATGTACTAGCTTGTCCTTCTTTTTTTGTTATTTGTACTATATTATTATAATCAGTATAAATCATTATGTTATATGTATTTTTTAGTGCTGCATTATCTGTTCTTACAAATATTTTACCTTCTGGAACTGGTATTCCTGGATCACTTATTAAAATTTTAGAATTATTATACATCCATATAACTTGAGAATTTGTTTCATCAATTATAAAAACTCCTTTTTTTACATTAATTGTGACTATTCTTTGGCTTCCTGGTCCTTCTTTTATTACTTCTCTAATATTTTGATCTAAAGTATGCATTACTTGTTTTGTTTGTATTATAACATTTTTATCTCTTAATTTATTAATAACTGGAAGACCTGCTGCTAACATTATTGATAAAACAACAATTCCTAAACCAAAATATAGAACAGCACTTATCCAAATATCACCTTTTTTATTCATAAAAAAATAAAAGAAAAGAAGTATTTAATACTTTTGAAAGTTTAAATTAATTTTGCTTCTACTGGAGATTGACAAGCTTTAGTTTGTCCATCTATTATAAATACTGGATAAACTTCTATTTTAGTTGTTTTTGTCACATCAGCAGAAACTGTTTTAGCAGTATATTTTTTTGGTACTGGAAATTCTAGTTTTTTTGGTTCATCACCTGATGCAACAAGGTTTGCTTCTAAAATTTTTTCTACTTTACCATCAGAATCATATACTATAATTTGAAAATCATCAATTGCTCTATCTTGATTATTATTACGCATTGTTAATTCCATATTATTTGCATCTACTTTTTTTGGAGTTAATTCTAAATTAAGTCCTGCAGTACATGCTAGATTAAATTTAGATGTAGATTCTGTCTCACTTACTGTAGACTTAAATAATTTTGTTCCCCAAGTTATAACTAATGCAGCTAAAACTATTGTGAAACCAATAATAAGAACTGTTGCTATTAAAGGGCTTATTCCCTTTTTATTTTTCTTAAACATTTTTCCTCCTTTTATACACTTGAAACTTCAATTTTTTTATCTTTACAAACTACAAATTTTGCTTTTCCACTTGTTTCTTTTACAACACCTGGATAAATTTCAATTCTATCTGGACATTCATCAACTGCTAATTCATTAATTGATTGTTCTCCTGGTTTAGTTGGATTTAATGTTGGTGGTGCTCCTTGTCCTTTATCTCCTTTGAAAAATACAAACATAAATCCTTCTACTTTTACTTGACCGTTATTTGTAACAGTTACTTTAGCTACATTATCAGCACAAGTAAAACTACCGCTAATATCTAAAGAAGTTGCTTCTTCAGCACCACAAGATGTAGATTTTTCTATAGAACTAACAGCTACACCTTTTATTAAACCAAAAACAATAAGGAAAACTCCAACTGTAGCACCTATGAGAAGAACTGTTGCGATTAAAGGGCTTATTCCCTTTTTACTTAACCTCTTTTGCATAAATTTTTAGAGATTAACTTATTTAAAAGAGTATCGATTATTTTACTTTGTGTAACAAGGAGGATCATTCTCCCCAGGAGGATTTTGTATTTTATACTTTTTTGGATTTGCATCTTTACATATTTGTTTATAATTAATAACTAATTGTCTTTCTGTACATTTAACAAAAACTGGTTTATCATCGGTGCTTTTTTCTAGATCTTTTATTATTGGAACAATTTTTATTTCTGAATCTAAATTTAAAGCTGGATCTCTTATTTGAATTCCAAGAATATATTGACTTTTACTCTTATCAGTGCCTGGTCTAAGTGGGCCATCATCTGGTAGAATTAATGGCAAAGTAAGGGATTCAAGACCTGGAGAATTAATTATTATTTGATGTATAGAAAAACTACCGCGATTTATTAAGGTAAGTGGTGATAATAAAAAAACATCTTTTGTTAATTTATTTCCTGGGTGTAATACATCATCTTCATCATTGTATACCCTAAAAACACCTGGAGCAGCATTAATCATGTAACCTAAAGTAACTGATTCACAAAATGTACTTTGTTCTGCTAATTTTGATGGATCAAATTCTTTTGTTTTTTTAATTACAAAATTAGAAACTAAAGCTGCCATTGTTATTGCAAGAGCAACTAATAATACAGAAGCTAGTAAAGGACTAATACCTCTTTTCTTTTTCATAAATCTTTAGAAATTAATTAATATAAAAGAGTATTGATTTAACCAAAATTTGATTCTCTTAGAATTTGTTCAGCATCAGGTTCTTTTTCTATAGTTCCTTCTCCACCACAATTACCACATCTTTTTGGAGGATCTGTTCT